>CAYVOE010000183.1:0-9578 GCA_964452795.1 uncultured Nitrospiraceae bacterium | reverse complement strand
CATGGGTGATACCCCCAATCTCGTTAGGACACTCCGCTAGACCGATTTTCAATGATGACGCACGGAACAGGAATGGTATCGGTGGCCGGCACACCCCCTTTCTGGTGTTGACCTCGTCCTCTCCGGTTCAAGGTCCTCTCCGGGAGCTTCCTCTTGACAAATGGCTTCGTGGCGCGTAGTTTATTGTAAGCGCTTACAGGAATCAAGGGCACCCAAACCGGGTGGAAGCGCTTACGTGACCGTCAGCATAACCGAAAGCGCTTACGGCGTCAAGGGGGTCTCTTCCGGGCCCATGAGACCGGCGGGGCCGCAGGAGCTGTCCATGAACATCTACGAATTCGCCGAAGCCTGCGGCGTCTCCATCGGCACCGTTTCCCGGGCCATCAACGGGCGCAAGAACGTGGACCCCGAGACCCGGGCCATGATCCTGCGGCGCATGGACGAGCTGGGCTATCGGCCGAGCCGAACGGCCCGGGCCCTGTCGACGGGCCGTACCGAGGTGATCTCGGTGTGGATCGGCATGCTTTCGAGCCACTACGGCACGCGGGTGCTTCAGCACATCGAGGAGCACCTGGGAGACACGGGGTACGAGATGCTGGTGCGCGACCTGAAATACCGCCGCATCGAGGAGCCCCTTCCGGAATCGATCCTGGCCGACGGGGTGATCGTGGTGGATTCGGTCCCCTGGGTCGAAAAGCTGAGAAAGACGCCGGGGAAGTCGCGCACGCCGCTGGTGAATGTGGGAATTTACGTGGATCCCTCGGTGGACCACGTAACGGGGAATTCGGGGGCGGGTGTGACCGCGGCGATGCGGCACCTCCTTGAAGTGGGGTGTCGTCGGATCGCGTTTCTCTCGCCCCGGCCGTACAACACCATGAAAGAGCCGCGCTACGCCGCCTACATGGAGGTGATTCGAGGGGCGGGCCTGTCGCCCGAGGTGATCCCGACGCGGGAGGACAGGCGCTCCGAGGCCGTGGCGGCCCTCTCGGCCCATATTCCGACCCACGGCGTTCCGGACGCACTGATGTGCTTCAACGACGATCACGCCATTGCGGCCTACCGCGTCCTGCGCGACCGGGGCGTGCGCGTTCCGGAAGACACGGCCATCGTCGGATTCGACGGGATCGAAGAGACGGAGTACCTCGAGCGGCCCCTTACGACGGTGTCGGTGCCGCTCAAAGAGATGTGCGCCACGGCGTGGCATTTCCTGGAACAGCGCATGGCGAATCCCGACCTCCCGGCTCAGAAGGCCGTCTACGACCTTCGCCTCGAGGTGCGGGCGACCTCGATGCGCGGTTCGACCCGGCGCGGCAAGGGGCGTGCCGGAAGCGTTGTCCCGCGGTAACGGTTCGTCGCGTCGGAAATCGGGAGGCCGAATGTGAAGATGCTTGCGATGCTGTTGGGGTCGGCGGTCCTGGCCGCTCCGTCGGAGGGCCCGGAGATCGCTTTTGACATCTGGGACTGGACCGCGCCGGCCCAGTCCGTCGAAACCTTCGATCGATGGGCGGCGGACCTGGCCGAGACGGGAATCACCCGGATCGAACTGAGCGTTCCCTGGAACCTGCTCGAACCCGAGCCGGGGGTGTATGACCTGACCTGGCTCGAGGAGCGGCTCGCCATAGCCCGTCGCCACGGGCTGGGCCTGCTCCTGCGCATCAACAGCTACTACGGCGGCTGCACCCCGGCGTGGTACGAGGGCGATCGTTGGCGCGCGCCGGAAGGGGCACCCGAGGCTCCGCCGATCCCGTCCTTCATGGACCCGCGCTTCTGGGACCACTACGGGGGGATGTGCACCCGCATCGCCGCCCTGTGCCGAGGCGGAGACGTGGCCTACAACGCCTTCATCGGCGTCCACGCCGAGCTCAAATGGTCGGAATGGTGGAGCTACGACCCGTCCACCCTCGCCGTCTGGCGCGAGGCCCTTCGCAAGAAGCCGCGACCGGCATGGCTGCGCGACGTGGCGGGCGACGCCGAATTGCCCAAGACCCCGCCCGCACCGGGCCCGACCGACGGCGTGGCGGACACGGACCCCGTGAACCGGGCGTGGATCGCCTTTCGCGAACGATGCTGGCGCGAGGCCATGGACCGGTTCGCCGAGGTCCTGCGCGCCGGCGACCCCGACGCGATCATATCGAGCCCCCTCGGCGAGAGCTACCGCAAGGAAAGCGCATCCATGTCAAACCTCGACTACTGGGGTCTGACGCGCCAGGCGGATTACATCGTCCATTCCTACGACTTCTTCTGGCATCACAACGACGGGGCCTGGCAGGCCGCCGCGGCGGTGGATTCGTTCCGCGGCATTACCGGCCGGCCCGTGCTGATCGAGTTCGACGGCCTCGACTCGCTCATCAACACGCACGGCTACACGCCGGCCCACCTTCTGGCCATCGGGCGCGAGGCGGCCGCGGTCGGCGCCGGGCTCAAGCTGGCCAACAACTCCTACGCCGACGTCCTGCCGTCGCAGCGGCCCGAGCTGCGCGAGCTCGTGGCCCTCTGGAAATCCGATCTCCCCCGGGCAGCGGCCGATCCCGCGGCCGATCTCAGTCCCGCCGACACGGTGCTGCTTTTCGTGTCGAAGTGGGCCAATTACAGCTACCGCGAGCCGACCCAATGGCTCCACGAGGCCCAGTTCGGCGCCTACAAGCTCTTCCGCGACCTGGGGATCCCGGTGCGGGTGATCTGCGAAGACAACCTCGAGGAAGACCTGTCCGGCTACCGGCTGATCTACTGCTCTTTCTCGCCTCGAACCCTGCTGCCGGAATCGGCCCGGCGCCGCCTCGAGGCCCTGGACCTGCCCCTGATCGAAGACACGCCGTCCGTGCCGGCGCGGTACGAAGGCGAAGAGCCGCTGACGGCGGAGGGCATCGCCCGGGCCGCCGTCACCGCTTCGGGCTGCCCCGCCGCGCCGCAGGACCTGTCCTCCCTCGGCGAGGACTACGGATTCGGCCTGAAGGTCGGCGACCAATCCCTGGCGGCCCACAAGCCCGGCCACGTGGCGCTGGGCTATCCCCTGGGCTACCTCTACCTGCACGACACGGCCCCCCAGCAGCACGCGGGCGTCCTCGCCTGGGCTCTGCTGCGGGCGCTCGAGAAGGAACCTCGTTAGTGGCCACCGCTTTAGAACCGGGCCTGCGCCTCCGTCGGCTTCATCCCCTCGATCTGGACAACGTCTACGCATCGGGCGATTGCATGCATCGGGCCCTGCGCAATTTCGAACGACTGGAAGGGCGCGAGTTCCGTCCGCCCGACGTGTTCCGCGGCGAAGACTATCCCTGGCCCGCGGACATGGAAGGCCGGACCCTCCTGGCCCTGGTGCGGCTGGCCCGCGCCACGCACCGTACGCCGCGATACCTCGAGGACATCCTCGAGGAGCTGCCGCACCGCCTCAACGAACGCGGCTACATGGGCCGCATCCTGCCCTCGGGCACCTTCGACGAGCAGCAGCTCTCGGGCCACGGCTGGCTGCTCCGCGGGCTGTGCGAGCTCTACGAGTGGCAGGGCGATCCCCGCGCCGCCGAAGCCGTCGACCGAATCGTAAAACACCTGCTGCTGCCCGCCCGGGGCTACTATTCGCGCTATCCCAAGCGGCCCGAAGACCGCGACTACGACGGCGGAGCCGTGGGCTCCCTGGGTTCCAAGCGGTCCGAGCACTGGTTCAGCTCGACCGACATCGGGTGCGCCTTCATCCTGCTCGACGGCGCCACCCATGCCTACGCCCTGTTCCCCGATCCCGCCCTCGGCGAGCTCATCGAAGAAATGATCGCGACCTACCTGAGCCTCGATTTTCGCGGGATCTCGTGCCAGACCCACGCCACCCTGTCCGGTCTCCGAGGGCTCTTGCGGTACTACGAATGCGCGCCTCGGGCCGAGTTGCTCGAGGGGGCCCGGCGCGTCTGGTCCCTCTACACGGCCGAGGGGATCACGGCGAACTACGCCAACTGCAACTGGTTCGGCCGCCCCCTGTGGAACGAGCCCTGCGGCATGGTTGATGCCTTCATGGCAGGCGTGCAACTCTGGCGGCTCACGGGCGACCCCCTACCCCTCGAGATCGCCCACGGAACCTACTACAGCGGCCTCGGCTACGGCCAGCGGCCCAACGGCGGTTTCGGCTGCGACTGCTGTCCCGGTCCCGCCACGCCCTTCATCGAGCCCTACGCCGACATCTTCGAGGCCTGGTGGTGCTGCACCATGCGCGGAGGCGAAGGCCTGAGCCGCGCCATCGAGTACGGCCATTTCGCCGACGATGAATCCCTGGTGCTGCCGTTTTACAACGACGCCACAGTCCGCGCGTCCTTCCCCGACGGCGACCTTACCCTTGTCCAGCGGTCGCGCTACCCCTACGCGGGCGAAGTGCTGCTCGAAGTCGCGGCGTCGTCCCTCCGCGAAGCCAAGACGCTCCACCTGTTCGTGCCGGCCTTCGACGGCGAGCCGCGCCTGACGGTCACCGTCGACACCGCGCCCGTGGAGGCGCCCGTTCGCCGCGGTTTTGCCGCCGTCGCCCTGCCCCCGAAGGCCGGCGCCCGGATTGCCGTCGAATTCCCCATGGAAGCGCGGCCCGCGGCGCCGCTCAACATCCGGTCGCCCCAGGACCGCCACGTCTTCCGCCACGGACCGCTGATTCTCGGCTGCGCCGTCGACGACGAACCGGTATCCATCCCCCGCGACGCCCGGCTCGAGCCCCTCGGCAACGCCCACTACCGCGTCGCCGGCACGGATCGCGTCCTTTCCCCGCTCAACGACATGATCCACCGGACCGAGGCCCAGGCCCGCGCCGACAAACGTCAACTGCTCTTCGAGGGGTGACCTAGATCTCTCCGTGCCCTTCAACGACGATGGCGAAGGCGATCTCGAAGGACTCTTCCCCGGCCTTGGCGGGCACCTTCACCTGGACCATCCGGGTGTCGTCGAAACCCTCCTTGAGGGCGGGCGTTTCGCCTTCAATCTCTCCTTCGACGGGCCGCAGATTGAGGTTCCGGGGGTGTTTCTCGCCCTTCGTCATCTCGACCACCGCGTCGGTGTTGTCGGGCCCCTCGAGGGCGGTGTCCACGTCGGCCGGCACCAGGATCACGAAATGCGGCTCGGGCGCCGTGCCCATGTGGTCGCCGTCCTGGGGCTGGTGGGCGTAGCGCAGGGTGTAGACCCCCGTCTTGACGCGGTCGTCGCGGAAATCGCGGATCGCCGAGTTGACCCGCAGGGCGCCCACGAGGGTCCCCGGGCTGATCGTCCCGAGCGCTTGAGCGGGATCGTCCGGTTTCGATTGGACGGGGAGTTCCTGGCGCAGCCAGATTTCGAACGCGGGCTCGTCGCCCGATCCGAATTGGAGCGACTGGCGGTTCAGGACCTCCCGGATCGGTTCCGCCAGCTCCGAGGGCGGATCCTGCTCGGCCGTTTTAACTTCGAGGTCGGCGTCCTGGGCTTGGGCCGGCAGGGCCCCCGCGCACACCAGGATCAGGGCGGCGCCGGCCAGGGGCGCCAGAGTGGACAATTTCATGTTCGCCTCCTTTATAAACGCGGGAATCGCGGACGCGCCGTCGTGGACGGCAGGGCGTGTTCGGCCATTATGAATCAAGGGGCGACGCAATGTGAAGGGGCCCGGCGCCCGGCCTTGCTCCCGACCTCCCCGGAGCGGCCCGATTCCATAGACTTTCCTTGTAGCTCCCGCGCCGTGCCTGTTAAGATGCGCGGGCATTGTGCTGTTGGGGTCGACGGCGACAGGCGACATAGGGGCAAAGCGCGGGAATGACGAATTTCACGTGGATCGACGGCGGCATTGTGGGGGTATACCTTCTGGTCACGATGGCGGCCGGCATCGCCGTGCGCCGGTACGTGGGGAAGGTCGAGCAGTTCCTGATCGCGGGCCGCGAGATGAACCTGTACCTGGGGATCGCGTCGCTGGCCGCCACGGAATTCGGCATCGTCACCTGCATGTACACCGCCGAGAGCGGGTACAAGTTCGGCTTTGCCGGGGCCACGCCGGGGATCATGATGTTTCTGGCCATGCTCCTGGTGGGCGCCACCGGCTTCTGCGTCAAGCCCCTGCGCGATGCGGGCGTCATCACCATTCCGGAACTCTTCCAGCAGCGATTCGGTTCGGGCGTGCGGTGGTTCGCCGGCGTCGTCATCGTCCTGGGCGGCCTGCTCAACATGGGCGTGTTCCTGCGGGTGGGGGGCGAGTTCCTGCTGGGCGTGACGGGCCTCGCGGGCGCGGACTACGCCCTGGCCGTAGAGGAGACGGCGCCGGAAGAAGCCGCAACGGCGGAAGCGGCGGTCTCGGGCGAGCCCGCGGCGGAAGAGGCTCGAGGGTGGGGCGCCTGGGCGTCCGAACACAAGCTCGAGATCATGATGACGGGCCTCCTCCTGGCCGTGGCCATCTACACCGTCCTCGGAGGCATGCTCTCCGTACTCGTGACGGACTACCTCCAGTTCGTGGTCATGAGCGTGGGGTTAATCGCCGTGAGTACGCTGGTGTTATGGCACGTGGGCTGGTCGCGCATGGTGGACACCGTCGAGGCCCGGTACGGCGCGGGCGGTTTCAACCCCTTCGTGAACTCGGAACTGGGCTTCTTCTACGTGGTGTTCCAGTTGGTCCACAACACGGCGGCCGTGCTGACCTGGCAGACCATCATCCAGCGCCTGCTGGCCGCCAAAGATACCCGCACGGGCCGGCAGGTTTATACCCGCACCAGCTTTTTCTTCATGTGCCGATGGTTGATCCCCGCCGTGTGGGGCATCGCCGCCCTGACCATGCTTCCCACGGCGCTGACGGGATCTGAAGGGTTCGTGTCGCTCCACGCCATGCCCCTGTTCCTGAGCACTTTCGTGCCCATGGGCCTGATGGGCATCCTGGTGGCGGCCATGCTGGCGGCCGACATGTCCACCGACTCGTCCTACATGCTCACCTGGGGCAGCGTCATCTACAACGACCTGCTGGCGCCGCTGCGGCGTCGGCGGCCCTGGAGCGAGCGGCGCGGCCTGGCCTGGAGCCGGGCCATCGTGGCCCTCATCGGCGTGTTCCTCCTGGTCTACGGCCTGTGGTTCGAGTTCAAAGGCCCGGTGTGGGACTACCTCTCCCTCACGGGCACCATTTACCTCGCCAGCATGACGACCCTGCTCATCGCCTGTTGCTACTGGCGGGGCGCGAACGACTGGGGCGCGGCCGGGGCCATCGCCGTGGGAGCCATCGTGCCCATCGCCTTCCTCGTGCTCGAGCGGCAGGAAGGGACCGCGGTGGCCGACTTCGTCAAGAACGACATCGGCCCCTACCTGTCCGGCATCCTCGCCTACATTGGCGCCTGGATCGCCATGATCGGCGGATCCCTGCTGAAGAACGTCCTCAAAGGAGCGCAGACGGCATGACGGAGTTGTTCAAGGTCCTGTGGGCCGGCCTGATGATCGCGGTAATGATCTGGTACTCGACGATCACGATATACGTGGCCGTCCGGGGCGCCTTCGACATCAAGCACATGCTGGCGCGGCTCAAAGGCGAGAACGAGCCGCCGGTTTCCTGACCCTCGCCAGGCCCGGGGGCGTACCGTTCGGGCTTCTCGGCGGTACTGTGAATAGAGAAGGGTCGACATTCGTCCAACTATAGGACGGACAAGGTTTTCCGGTTCCCGGTTCGTCCCTTGGCAGAGCAGCCGGATGTGCTATAATTGTGTCAAGAGTGATCGCAGCGATGGTAACAACCGCAACACAGCTTCCTTCTAAGAGAGTGCAGGGACGGGATATGCCCCGATCGCGCATCCTGTTGGTCGACGACAAACCCACGAACCTGCGTGTGCTGCGCGCCATGCTGGGCACGGAACACTACGATTTCGTGGCGGTGGACTCCGGCCAGGCCGCGCTGGATCTCGTGTCGAGCAATCCCCACTTCGACCTCATTCTTCTCGACGTGGCCATGCCGGACCTCAACGGCATCGAAGTGTGCCGGCGCCTCAAGTCCGACCCGGTCACCCAGGATATCCCCATCATCCTGGTTTCGGCGCTGCACACCAACGACCACATCATCCATCAGGGACTCAAGGCGGGCGCCAACGGATACCTGGCGAAGCCGCTCGACGAGACCGCCCTGCGCGCCTGGGTCCGGGCCACCCTCCGGGTGGCGGGGCTGACGCGCCGAATGGAACGGACCTCGGGACGGGACACGGGCAACGACCGAGACGTGTTCCAGGAGTTCGCCCGCCTTTCCCACAAGGTCAGCGATCCGCTCCAGTCCCTGTGCGCCGCCGCGGAACTCATGGCCGCCGAACGGCCCGACGACTCCCGGGCGCAGCAGTTTGCCGAAGAGGTCTTGACCCATGTGGACCGCGTGGCGCGCCTCGTGACGGACGCCAGCCTGCGGGCCCGGGAGCGATTGTCCACGTAGGAGGGGGATTCCTTTGCCGGAGGAGCGCGCCCCTGCCGCCGAGATGCGACAGGAACTGGCCGTGGTGGTGCCCTGCTACAACGCCGGCCACCGCCTCCGGCCCGTCGTCGAGCAGCTCCTCCGCGAAGTGGATCGCGTCCTCCTCGTGGACGACGGCAGCACCGACGAATCGGCCGCTTCCGTCGCCGACTTTCCCCTCCGGGTCATCTCCTTTCCCCACAACCGCGGCAAGGGCCAGGCCCTGCTGGCCGGGTTTCGCGCGGCCCTCGAGGCGCCCGAGGTGACCTGCGTGGCCGTGGTCGACGCCGACGGCCAGCACGATCCCCGGGAGCTCCCCCGCCTCTACGAAGCCTTCCGCACCCGGGACGCCGACCTCGTCATCGGTTCCCGCACCTTCGAGCTGGAACGCGTGCCGTGGCGCAGCCGTTTCGGCAACGTCCTCACCCGGACCTTGACGGGCTGGGTCCTGGGCCGCGCCCTGCCCGACACCCAGTCCGGGTATCGCCTTCATTCGCGCCGGATGCTCGAAGGCATCCTGCCCGAGATCTCCGGCGGCCGCTACGAGACCGAGATGGAGATCCTGATCGTCGCGGTGCGCCGCGGATACAAGGTGGTCCCCGTCGGCATCGCCACCTTGTACGAAGAAGGCAACCCCAGCTCCCATTTCAACAAGCTTCGCGATTCCTACCTCATCTACAAACGCTTCTTCCTCACCGCCCTGAGAACCCGAAAGGGAAAGGCCGAGAACGCCCCCTAGTCACCCGTTGTTCTCCGATCACCGTCGGCCTGCGGAAATTCCCCGAAGGGGATACATAGGTTAGCCCAGGGTCAGCGAGCGCAGCGAGCGCCACCCTGGGTTACCGCCACCCACCCCCTTTTCTTCCCCGAAGGGGATGCATACGTAGCGAGTCAGGTCAGTCATTGGACGCAACCGTCCCGTCACCGATATCCGCCCCACCTATCGTAGGACTACGAAGACTGTGCCCGATGGATTCATGTGGGTAGTCCCATCGGTCGTTGGGCTACGAGGACTGCGCTGAACGGGGATGTGAGCCTGCCCCTCCCCGTCATTGCGAGGAGCGGACCCCTGTAGGGGTACATGCGTACGGAGGAATAACCTATGGGTGAGCCCAGGCCTTCGAGGTGTACCCAGGCAGGAGCGACGCGGCAATCTCACATGAGCTGGTGACTGAGATGCGTAGTCACTCCATAG
>CAYVOE010000182.1:0-9582 GCA_964452795.1 uncultured Nitrospiraceae bacterium | reverse complement strand
CGAGCACCTGTCCGACGCCCACATCCTGATCCTGGCGATCCTGTTTCACGACCTGGGCAAGGCGGAAGGCGACGTCCACGTTGAAGAGAGCGTCCGGCTGACCCACGACATCTGCCGCCGCATCGGCCTGTCGGAAGACGACGAAGAGCGGATCGCGTTCCTGGTCCGCGAGCATCTGCTGATGACCAACATCAGCCAGTTCCGCGACATCGACGACGAGAACATCGTGCGGGTCTTCGCCGACACGGTGAAGACGGAGCAACGGTTGCGGGCCCTCTTCCTGCTGACCTACGCCGATCTGTCGGCGGTGGGGCCCAACGTATGGAACGACTGGAAGGGCGCGCTGCTGCTCAAGCTCTATCTACGGGCGGAGAAGATGCTCCTGGGCCGGGCCGAAACGGTGGGCGAGGAGTACTGGCGGGCCAAGAAGGCGGAGGAGGTGCGCGACCGGGTGTCCATGGACCTGGCGCTGGAGATAGATCACCATCTCGAGGCCCTGGGAGAGCGGTACCTCATGGCCTTCTCGCCCCAGCACATCGCCTCTCATCTCCAGTGCCTGGCCGACGCGCGCCGGTCGGGGCTGGCCGTGCTCAGCCACACCACCCCCGGCACCAACATGAGCGAACTGGTGGTCTGCACCCACGACCGGCAGGGCCTGTTCGCCCAGCTCGCGGGGAGCTTCGCGGCCCACCTCATCGACGTGAACGGGGCCGCCTTGTTCACGCGCCCCGACGGCTACGTCATCGACGTATTTACCGTGACGGACGCCCGCAGCCGGCGTCCCCTTACATCCAACGAGGTGCGGCAGCTCGAGCGCACGCTGCGCGCCGTCCTGCTCGAGGGACGGGACGTGCAGGCCCTGGTCGAGCAGTCGCGGCGGCGTTTGTTCGCCCTGCTCCAGCCGCGGATCCCGGCGCGCACGCGCATCGGTTTCGACAACTACTCGTCGCGCACGCACACGGTGATCGACGTCGAGACCGGGGACCGCACGGGCCTGTTGTACGACTTGTCGCGCGCCATGGCGGAGGCGGGCCTGAACATCTCGAGCGCCCGCATCGTCACCGACGCCCGGCGCGTCCGCGACTCGTTCTACGTGACTCTGGAAGGACGCAAAATAGAGGAAGGAGCACAGCAGCGGGCAATTCAGGAGCAGTTGCACGACGCCATACATCAATCGGCCATTGAGACCAAAGGAGGCATCGCATGAGAACATGGAACAAGCGGGCGATCGCGGGACTGGCGGCGGCGATGAGCCTGGCCTTCGCCGTGAACGCGCAGGTTCCGCAACAGGACTACGCCGCCACCGACCGGGCACGCACGCCCGTGCTCGCTCAGATGGAAGAAGAGTTCGTGCGCCTGGGCGAACAGATCCGCTCGTACGTGGTGAACATCGACGCCACGGGCAAGCTCCCCGACAACCCGGCCGGCATGGAAGGATACGAGGACCTGTTCCGCTATTTCTTCAACATGCCGAACGCGCCCCAGGGCCCCGACGCACCGCCCATGCCCTTGCCCAACATGCGGGGACCCTTGCGTCCTCCGGTGGCGTCGGGCTCGGGCTTCATCTACGACAAAGACGGCCACATCGTGACCAATAACCACGTGGTCCAGGGCGCCGACAAGATCGTGGTGCGCACGTCCGACGGCAAGGAATACCCCGCCACGGTGGTGGGGACGGACCCCGACACCGACGTGGCGGTGGTCAAGATCAACCCCGACCGCGACCTGCCCGTGGCGCCCCTGGGCGACTCGGACGAGTTGAAGGTCGGTCAGTTCGCCATCGCGGCCGGAAGCCCGCGCGGCCTCGAGGGCTCCGTGTCGTTCGGACACATCAGCGCCCTGGGACGCAACGAGCTGGACCTCCCCGGGCTTCGGTTCCAGGACTTCATCCAGACCGACGCGGCCATCAATCTCGGCAACAGCGGCGGCCCCCTCACCAACATCCGGGGCGAAGTGGTGGGCATCAACACCGCCATCCTCGCCGGCGGCAACTCCCTGGGCTTCGCCATTCCCATCAACACGGCCAAGCGCGTGCTGCCGGAGCTGATCAACAAGGGCCGCGTGACCCGCGGATACCTGGGCGTGTCCATTAAGGACGCCGACGAGTTCGTCGAGCCCCTGAGTCTGCCGGACGACAGCGGGGCCTTCGTCGAGACCGTTCAGCCCAACACCCCTGCCGAACGGGCCGGCATGCAGCCCTACGACGTGGTGCGCAAGATCGACGGCGAACCGGTGTCGGGGCGCGACGCCCTTGTCCGGATGATTTCGGAGAAGGAGCCGGGGTCGACCGTGTCGATCGAAGTCTGGCGCGACAAGAAGCCCGTCAACCTGCAGGTCACGCTGGACGAGTGGCAGCCCGACCAGATGATGGCGCAGGCCGGCGGCCCGGAGAACGGCGGCAGCCTGCAGCGCCTGGGCATGACGGTGCGTCCCCTGGCGCCGGAGATCGCCGAGCGCATGGGCATCGAGGCCGGCACCAAGGGCGTGCTGGTGGTGGACATCACCCCCGGCAGCGCGGCTGCCATTGCGGGCATTCTGCCCGGCGACGTGATCACCCAGATCGCCCAGCAGGACGTGGCGACGGTCCAGGACTTCCGCAACCTGATGACCCAGCACGCCAAGCCCGGCTCGTCGGTCCTCATTCGCACCCTGACCCGAGGCGGCCAGGCCATCACCCGCGTGATGAAGGTGCCCGCGGAGTAAGGACCGGTATCCCGGCGCCCGATTCTCGATAAAAGGGGGCCCGCGGGGAAGCATCGGCGGATGCAACCCGCGGGCCCTTTTTGTTAAGCTGTGCGGAACCGATGGGCGAAGGGGGGCCGACGATTCGCCGAGCGAGGGGGCTCCCTCTCGGGCTCCCGTCCCCGCGCCGACAACCGGCTTTCCCGGAGCTTTTCAAGGAACTGCGATGCTCGACCCGATCGCGCCGATACTCGATCCGCCGCACCCAACCGCCGCACGGCCGTGGGGTTGGGTGTCGCTCGAGTACGGGGAACGGTTGAGCCTCCTGGCCTTCGCCGCGAGCTTCCTGGCGGTGGCGGCGGTGGCGGCATGGCTCGAGCCCGATGCCCGTGGCGTGGGCACTCACCAGCAGCTCGGACTGGCCCCCTGCTCCGCACAGGCCCTCTTCCATTTTCCCTGCCCCTTCTGCGGCATGACCACCGCCTTCGCCCACATGGCCGACGGAAACGTGCTCCGCGCCTTCCAGACCCAGCCCGCCGGAGCGCTGGGGTTCATCGCCGGAGCCACGGCCGCGCCCGTCGCGCTGATCTGCGGCGCCCTGGGACGGGGACCCGCCGCGGTCCGCCGCGCCTTCCGGAGCCGGGCCCTCTTGCTCGCCGGGGCGGTCGTGTTGGCGCTGGGGTGGGTCTACAAGATCGCCGTATTCTCATGAAGCAACGCGAGCGAACCGGAACCGGCGTCGGCCCGCGGCGGTCACGACCCAAATGAGTACGGTGTTTTCGGCCATCGTGCCCGTCTTTCTGGTGGCGGGGGCGGGATACCTGGTGCGGCGGGCGGAACCCCTCCACATCAAGACCCTGTCGGCCCTCAACGTGTACCTGCTCATCCCGTGCCTGGTCTTCAGCAGCCTGTCGCGGCAGGCCATCGAGTGGGGCCTCTTCGGGAAGTTCGCTCTGGCCACGGTGGTGGTGTATTGCGCGAGCATCGGCATCCTGCACGTCGTGGCCCGGTTTCGCGGCATCGAAGGCTCCCACAAGAGCGCCCTCCTCATGACGAGCTTCGTGAACCTCGGCAACTTCGGGCTGCCCGTGTCGAAGTTCGCCTTCGGCGACGAGGGGCTGGCCCTGGCCGTCATCGTCATGGTCTGCGGCTCCATGCTGCAGAACACCGTGGGCCTCTACTTCGCCCAGCGGGGCAACCACTCGGCGCGCCGGGCCTTCGCTTCCGTGTTCCTCTTTCCCATCGTGTACGCCTTCAGCCTCGCGCTGATCTTCCAGCGGATGGGCTGGCACCTGCCCGCCCCCCTGGCCAACGCCGTGGAAATGACCGGCGACGCGGCCATCCCCATCCAACTGCTGCTCCTGGGCATCAAGCTGGCCGAGTCGCGCATCGATACGGGCGTCGACGTGTTCCTGGCCACCGGCGTCCGCCTTGCGGTCGGACCGGCCCTCGCCGTGGCCACCGCCTTCGCCCTCGGCCTCAAGGGCCTCGACGCGGCCATCTTCATCCTCCAGATGAGCGGTCCCGTCGCCGTGGGCATGGCCTCCTTCGGCGTGCAGTTCGACGTCCACCCTCGATTCCTCGCCAGCGTGGTGTCGTGGAGCTTCCTGCTCAGCCTCGTGAGCGTCAGCTTCATCCTCTATGTGCTGATGCACTGATCCCGATCGCGCCTCCTCGGCCGGCTTGACCCCGTCCGGCGCACCCGCGTATAAGGGGGCGACGCGTTCAATGAAACCGGTAGGGTGAGGGCGATACGATGATACGCATGGCACTGTCGATCCTGGGGTGCGGTTTGTGCGGCGCCGGATTCGCCGCCGCCGAAAGCTACAACATCGAAATCCACCGCGTCTTCGGGCCGGAGCATCCGGGGCCCTACAAGCATCCCGCGTCCATCGCGGAACTGGCCAACGGCGACCTCTACATCGCCTACTACGGCGGTTCGGGCGAATACAGCGACGACACGGCCGTCTACGGGTCGCGCCTGAAGGCCGGCGAGAAGGGCTGGTCGCCGCCGACGGTGATCGCCGACACGCCGGACCGGGGCGAAGGCAATCCCGTGGTGTGGCAGGCGCCCGACGGGGTGGTGTGGCTGTTCTACGTCAATCGGTACGGCGACACCTGGTCGAACGCGCGGGTCAAGGTGAAGAAGTCCTACGACGGGGCCGAGACCTGGACCGACTCCTTCATGCTGAACTTTGAAGAGGGCACCATGGTCCGCGGCCAGCCCATCGTGCTCAACAACGGCGATTACCTGCTGCCCATGTACCACGAGCAGGGCGAGGATCGGGAAATGACCGCGCCCGAGACCACGTCCTACTTCATGCGCTACGATCCCCGGACGAAGAAGTGGACCGAGACCAACCGGATCCGGTCGACCATGGGCAATCTCCAGGCCCAGGTGGTGCAGATCTCCGACGAATACCTGGTGTGCTACCTGCGGCGGGGCGGCAACTTCGAGCCCACCGACCACGGGTACATGCTGCGGGCCGAGTCGCGGGACGGCGGGTACACCTGGTCGGACGCCGTGGAAACGGAGTTCAAGAACCCTAATTCGGCGGTGGATTTCATCAAGCTGCGCAACGGCCACCTGCTGCTGGTGTACAACGACAACATGAACGAGCGGACGCCCCTGACCGTTGCCGTTTCCACGGACAACGACAAGTCCTACCCGTATCGGCGCAACATCGCCGGGGGCGACAACACCTTCGCCTATCCCTACGCCATCCAGACCCGGGACGACAAGATCCACATCATCTACACCACCAATTCCCGGACCACCATCATGCACGCCGTCTTCGACGAATTCGCCATCATCGGGGCGCCGCCGGAACTGTAGACGGCGGCCATCCCGCGAGAAGCTCCGCCCCGGCGTCGTTGGCCAGGAGGAGAACTTCGCGGCTGCCCACGGGTTCGTGCTGCACCACGGCGTAGTCCGTCAGGTGCGGATAGAGGGCCGTCAGCCAGCGCCAGTCCCGTTCCTCGACGAAGAAGTAGGCGGGTCCCGGCGCTTCAAAATCGTCGGCGAAACGGCGGATCGCGTCGCTGAGGGCCCGCTCGAACGCCCGGGCGCGCCCGGGTCCCACGTCCGCCTCGTCCAGGGCCGTCTCGATGGCGTCGCGAAGGGCTTCGATCTCGGAAGGCGTCATGGCGGCGAAGTCGGCCACCGGCACGTCTTCCACGGCCTCCACGAGCACGTCGTTGAGGTCTTTCTGGAGCCGGGCCTCGTCCACCGGGTCCAGGTTTTCCTCGAGATCGAGCGGCAAGGGCTCGGTAAGCACGGGCGTGTGGAAGTGTTCCGAGTAGAACACGTACTCCTCCCGCGAGAACCCCACGGAATACAGCCGATACTCGACCCCCTGGCGCGACAGGAGGCGCAGGGGTTCCGTGAGGGACCGCGCCGACTTGTGCTCGTTGAGCACGGGGAAGACCACGGCGGTGGCCAGCACCGCCAGGATTGAGAAATGGAGGGCGACGGCCTTGTGCAGGTCGCGGGCCTCCGTTCGCAGGACGCGGCGCAGGGCGTCGACGGCAAAGGCGAACCCCGCCGCGGTAATCGCCAGGAGCGCCGGCGTCCAGCTCGCGCGGTGTTCGCTGAGGAGCAACCCCAGGGGCGCAGCCCCGGCGAGGGCCATCAAGACCGCCCAGGCGATGCCCGTGTTGCGCCGCCACCGCCGGCCGGGACCGTCCATGAGGTCGAGGACGCTTTGGGCGACGAGGATGGCAAAGATGGGGAAGAGGGGCAGAATGTATACCGGCCGCTTCCCGATGGAGAGGGTGAAGAACAGGAACGCGGGGACCGATCCGCACAGGAGCAGGCGCAGGGCGGGGTCTCTCCGGCGGCGCCACGCCCACACCAGCGTCCACGGCAGGAACAAGGTCCACGGCAGCAGGCCCGTGGGGAGCACTTCCACCACGTAGTACCAGGGCCACTCCGCCTTGCTGACGCCCAGGAAAAAGCGGCCCACGGTCTGCCGGAACAGGTTGTCCGCCATCCCCGTCTCGCCGAGGTCCGCGGCCGAGACGGGCACGTCGCCGCGCAGGAGGTTGGCCAGCACGAACCACGTCGCCGCGGGCACGGCGGCCAGGACCACGCCGGGAAGAACGTGGAGGCGGCGCCGTTCCTCTCTCCGGCCCCAATAATAGGTGTAGACCAGGAGGAGGGGAAACACCAGTCCCGGGGGGCCCTTGGCGAGCAGCCCGCCGGAAATGGCCGCGAAGAAGAGGAGGCGCCAGCGCCCGTCGCGGGTCTCGTCCCACCGCTGGAAGGCGAAGAGGGCCGCCGTGAGGAAGGCGGTGAGGAGCATGTCGGTGCGCACGCTCCGGGCCTCCCAGAAGAAGAGCGCGCAGGTGGCGAGGACCACCCCCGACGTCCAGGCCGTTCGGGCGTTCCCGAGCCGACGGGCGAGCGCCATCGTGAGGATCACCGTCGCCACGCCGGCGAGGGCGGAGGGGGTGCGCGCCGCCGCCGCGGTCACCTCGCCGAAGGGGAGCGAGAACAAGCAGATGAGCCAGAACAGCAGGGGCGGCTTTTCTTTGTAGAAGACGCCGTTGATCCGAAGGACCACGGGATCGCCCGACAGGAGCATCTCGCGGGCGACTTCGCCGAAACGGGGCTCGTCGGGAGGCCAGAGGTCGTAGGCCCCGAGATTGACGAAGAACAGGACGGCCGCGAAAAGCGACACGAGGACGAAGCGCCGGATTCCGCGCGGATCGCTTCCAATCGCGTCAGCCGCTCTCAACAAGGTCCGCCTCGGGCCCGAGCCGGTAGATGAGGACGAGGTTGCGCACGTAGACCGGCAGGGTGACCGCCGTCCCGATGGCGAAGAGGAGCTCGCCGCCCCCGACGTAGGCCACCGTCTGGAGCACCGCCGCCAGGGTGCTGAGGGACCAGAACACGTTGGGCACCACGCTCCGCCGCCGCCGTTCCGTGACGTACCACTGAATGAGGAAGCGGGCCGCGAAGAGGGCCTGGCCCACCAGGAGCAGGGTCAGCCACAGTCCGGTGAGGGCCGCCTCTTCCATCGTCGATTCCTTCACGATGAAGTACTGGCGGCGCCACGTGATGTAGAGGGCCGCCAGGGCCGTGACCGCCAGCAGGGCCGCCCCGATCTGCATGAGGTAGCGGGCGCGGCGCGTGGCGAGCTTGCGCTCCTTCCAGATGTGGTTGATGTTGCGGGCATAAATGATGATGTTGAGGCAGTGGCTCAGCGCGCCCAGGGGCTTGTGCTCGATGAACGCGTAGAGCAGGAGCATGGGCGACCCCGCGGCGCTCATGTACCAGAACACGGTGGGCATCACGCTGCGCTTGCGGATCTCCGAGACGATCCACTGGACGTAGAAACGCCCGTAGAACAGGATGCCGCCCGCCACCCCCAGCAGCATCCAGAGATTCATGGTCGATTCGGCCGTATCCGCGGCCACCTTATTCCTCCCCCTCGACCCGTATGGGCACGTAGCGCCGCCGCAGCCAGCCCACGCCCACCAGGTCGTAGAGGCCCCGCCACAGGCGGTTCCCCAGGCCGTATTTCGATGTGCCGTGAAGGCGCGGGTGATGGCGGACCGGGCACTCGGCGATGGTGAAGCCGGCCCGCCGCATCATCACCGCGAAGTAGCGGTGCATCCCGTTGAAGGGAATGATGTGCTCGACGCATTTCCGGCGGAACCCCTTGGTGCCGCAGCCCGTGTCGCGGATGCCGTCGCGGAGCAGGGCGTTCCGCACCCGGTTGGCGATCCGGCTCTGGAACCGCTTGGACCAGGAGTCCCGTCGGTGGGCCCGGTAGCCGCACACGCAGTCGTATTCCTGGAGCAGTTCGAGAATGGACCCGAAATCGGCGGGATCGTTCTGCAGATCGCCGTCGATGGTGAGGATGTACTCGCCTCGGGCCCGGCGCATCCCCGCCACCAGCGCCGCCGACTGGCCGCTGTTCTCCACCAGATGGATGGGCCGCACCCGCGGATTCTCACGGGCCAGGCGCTCCAGGACCGCCCGGGTGCCGTCGGTGCTGCCGTCGTTGACGAAAAGGCACTCGTGCTCGTAGTCCGGCAGCTCGGCAAAGACCGCTTCAATCCGTTCCGCCACCGGCACCACGTTTTCCTCTTCGTTGTAGAAAGGGACTACGACCGACACCCTGGGTTTCATCCTATGCTCCACTGACTCCACAAAACCTTACAAGTATAACTCGGAAAGGCCGGTCTTGGCACGTTTTCCGCCTCGGTATGTTTCGGCGCATCAGGCGATCGCGAGTCTTGACATTTAGAGGAATATGACTTATCGTTGGGTTTCCTGAGTTTCCGGGTTGTCGCGCGTTGCCCGGCGCCCTGTTTCTACCAGTATTGTCGATGACCCGTCTCCGGCGCGCCCCAGCGCGTGCGGCCATTACCAATCCTCTTTCCGTGCCATGTGGAGTTCCCGGTTCCTTCGCAGCTCCGGAAAAGTGCTCCGGCTTTCTCGAAATTCCTGTTGCCCGCGCTTTTGTCGGGTCGGCATACGGCCGGCCCGTGCAACATACCGGCGGCGCCTCGGCGCCGGCCCCCATACCCTGTGTCAAAGGAGGATCCGCGTATGCAAAAAGCGATACTGGCAGCCGTGTTATGCCTGACTCCGATCCTGGCGGCCCGGGGCGACGTCCTGGACCTCGCCACGTCCAGCGACGGAGTCAGTCCCGACACGACCAGCGGCATGTTCGGAGAGGCCCTGTTCGAATGGACCGACTATTCGGGCCCGCGCGACGTCTTTGTGCAGCTCGATGCCCAGGGAAACTCCGGCTTCGAGCAGGGCTATAACACCACCGTGAACGGCGTATTCGACAACGGCAGCTCCGACCAGTTCAACCACGCCCTGCTGTTAACCGACATCCCGCTGGTGGATATCAACGGGAGGCTTTACCGCCAGTTCCTGCT
>CAYVOE010000181.1:0-9596 GCA_964452795.1 uncultured Nitrospiraceae bacterium | reverse complement strand
CACGCCCTTGGGGATCTTGCCGCCGAGGCGCGAAAACTTTTTCGGATCGCGCAGGAACTCGATGATCTCCTGGAGCTCCTCCTTGGCCTCGTCGACGCCCGCTACATCGTTAAACGTCACTACTTTGTCGCTGTGGTTCACCAGGCGGGCCCGGCTCTTCCCAAAAGACAGGGCCTTGTTGTTGCCGCCCTGGACGTGACGAAACATGAAAAACCAGAAAACCACAAAAATCAGGATAAGAGGCAGGAAATTGAACAGGATCATCGACCACATGGTGTCCTGCTCTTCGATCTTAAAGGGAACTCCCTGGGCCTCCAGCTTCTCGCGCCAATCGTCCGGGAACTGGTCGTAGGTGAACCGGATGCGGTTCTGGTTCTCTACGTCCTGCTTGAGGCGGACGTCGAAGGTGTACATGTCGCTGTCGGACTTGGTGACTTCGACGCTCTTGATCTTCGGCTCGCCCACCCGGAGCGCGCCGTTCGATTCGGCCAGAAGATTGCCGTCTGCGTCCCGCTCGAAACCGGCGTTCAGAAGCGCCACGAAATCGGGTCGGTCGAGCTGCTCGCCCGGCTGACCTTTCTGGGAAAGCTGGGACAAGGCAAAGACGACGATGATAAGCAGGACTATCCAGAGGGAAATCTGCTTCAGGAAACCATTCATCGCGTAGGTTATCACCTATGGGTTTGCGCCGTTCTCCCGGAACGGCGCGCTTGAACTAACTGAAATCATAACACAGGACGAGGGCACGAACAATCCCAGGTGTCGTAACCGCTTTGCGCTGAATCAGTTGCTTCGTTCGAGGGCGGTGAAGCAGACTTGAAGGGGCCCGTCGTGCTAAGCTTTCATACGCCCCCCTTCTCGAAATCCCGCGCGGCCGGTTCGGTACGCGCGGCGGGGGCCGCAACACGGTGCAAACGAATCCGGCGAAGGAGACAGGAACGAATGACCCGTGACAATGGATCCGTGCGCGTGGGCGTTATCATGGCCGGCGGGGCCGGCGAGCGGTTCTGGCCCCTGTCGCGCCAGCGCCGCCCCAAACAATTGCTGCGCCTCACCAGCGAGCGCCACAGCATGCTCGAAGAGGCGGTGAACCGGGTGTCGCCGCTCATCCCCGCCGAGCACGTGTACGTGGTGACGGCCCGGCACCTGGTGGACCCCATTCGTCGGGCCCGCGTGGGGATTCCCGACGAAAACGTCCTGGGCGAACCCGCCAAGCGTAACACCTCGGGCGCCCTCGCCTATGCCACCGCGTGCATCCTGGCCCGATACGGCGGCGACGGATCCAACATCCATATGGCCGTGCTCACGGCGGATCACCTCATCCGGGAAGAGGACAAGTTCCGGCGCACCCTCGAGATCGCCCTCGAGGCCGCCGCCCACGGCAACGCCCTGGCCACCCTGGGCGTCGTGCCCACCCGACCCGAAACCGGCTACGGATACATTCAGGTGGGCAAGGATCTCAAGCCGCTGGCCAGCAGCCCCCCCGACACCCCCGTCTACGCCGTCACGGGGTTCCGTGAGAAGCCCCATCCGGAACGGGCCGAAGAATTTGTGGCCTCGGGCAACTACTTCTGGAACAGCGGCATTTTCTGCTGGCGCATCGCCGACTTCCTCGCGGAGCTGGACCTCGCCCAGAAAGACCTGTGCCAGGCCATTATCGAGATGGCCCAGGCCCTGCGCGCCAACGATCCCGACCTGGCCGACACCATCTTCGCGGGCCTCGAAGACATCTCCATCGACTACGCCCTCATGGAAAAGGCCAAGCGCGTCATCATGGTCCAGGCCTCCTTTCCCTGGGACGACGTGGGCGCCTGGACCGCCCTCGACCGCACCTATCCCCACGACGAACACGGCAACGTCACCGTCGGCGACCCGGTGGTCATCGACTGCGAGGACTGCATCGTCTACAACGAGGCCGGACCCGACGCCATGGCCGTCAGCGTGGTGGGCGCCGAAAACCTGGTGGTGGTCGCCACCAAAGACGGCGTGCTCGTGATGCCCAAAGACCACGCCCAGGAGATGCGCAAAGCCGTCCAGGAGTTGAAACGCCGCAAAGCCCCGCAAGTCTGACCCGGCAGCCAGTGAAGGACGGCCGCTCCACTGCGTCCGTCCACGTTCCTTTAACAAAGAGACCCTTTGCCCAGGTCTGACAGGCTCGGCGGGGGTGGCACGATGGCGGACGGCGAAGCACACAGGACCGAGCTGATCGGCGGGCCGGAGAGGCGGGAAATCCTGATTATGGACTACGCCCCCGCGTGGCCGGACATGAATGCGTACGCCGAGGCGAAGTCCGAGGTCGTGGAACGGATCATCGCCGCGGCACGGGCCGAACGGGAAGGGGGCTCCATGGAACTGCTTGATTTCCTGATCGAATTTCACCGGGACGCCGAACGGCAGGGTCCCGGCAGTCCCCAGACCACCCTGCGGGCTCTGCGGTCCGTCCCGCATCACGACCGGGTGCGGACCGTCCTCGACATCGGTTGTGGAACGGGGGCGCAGACGCTGGAACTGGCCCGCGCCACGACGGCGGAGATCACGGCCGTCGACATTTTCCCGAGCTTTCTCAACCGGCTCCGGGAACGGGCCGAGGCGGCGGGGCTGGAAGACCGCATCCGCCCCGTGCGGATGTCGATGGACGCCCTGGCATTTCCGTCCGCGAGCTTCGATCTGATCTGGGCGGAGGGTTGCATCTATCACATTGGCTTTGAGAACGGCCTGAAGCAATGGAAGCGGTATCTCAAGCCGGGCGGCCATCTCGTGGTGAGCGAGATATCCTGGCTCACCGACACCCGCCCTAGCGAGATCGAAGCGTACTGGCTTGCTGCCTACTCGGAGATCGACACCATCGAGGGGAAACGGCGGATCATCGACGAATGCGGCTACGAATTGGTGGATGATTTCGTCCTGCCGCCGGAATGCTGGACGGACCGTTACTACGAGCCCATCCGCGCCCGTTCGTCCGATTTCGCGAAAAAACACGGCAACACGCCGGCCGTGGAGGCGTTCATTCGCGAAGGGCTCCACGAGGCGGAGATGTACGACCGGTACGGCAAGTACTATTCCTACGTCTTCTACGTCATGGGCAGCGATTAGCGCGGCTTCTGTTGACGCGCGTTCCGGTTATGTGCCGGTGAGATCGGGGGCCTGATCGAGGGACACTTCGGCCGCGGCTTCGGACGGTTGTTCCTCGCGTTCCGGCAGTCGGCGGTACCAGGTGAAGTAGAGAATCGCCGTCGATGCCACGAGCACCACGGTCCAGAACCCCGCCCGCGGCCACTGCCGAAGCGCCGTCAGGAAGAGCACCATGAACAGGCAGACCTGGAACACGGGGGCCACCAGCGCGTTGACGACGTCGAACAGCGGCTCCTTGTCGTCGGCCGCCACGAGTCCGCGTCGAACGGCTTCGCGGCGCACGGGTCCCCACCATCCCCAGGGCCGGACCTGGGCGTAGAAGGCGACGAGGGTCTCCATCTCCGTGGGCCGGGTGAGGAAGGCGGCGACATAGGTAATCACAAGGCTGCCCACCACGGACAGCATGAGGCGTGTGCTCGCCGACATGTCGGGATAGACTGAGGCCTGGACAAGCAGGATGGCGACGATGAGGACGCCGCTGCCCACCATGCCGGCGACGAAGGCGCGGGCGCTGAACCGCCACCAGTGCCAGCGGAAGGTGGCCGGGACCAGGATGAGGGTGAGCACGACGAAGATGATCAGCTCCCAGACCGTGACGATGTGCTCGAAGAAGAAGCTGGCGGCGAAGGCGGTGATGAGGATGGCCACGCCGGCGAGCTGACCCGCCCGGACCCGGCCGCGGTCGGTCATGTGCTTCGCGAAATAGCGCTTGAGCAGGTCGTTGACCACGATGGAGCTGGTGACGTTGATGGCGGCGTCGAGGGAGGACATGAGCGCGGCCAGCAGCACGGCGAGGAAGAGGCCGCGCAGGCCCGTGGGCAGGCCCCGCAACACGCTGGGCAGGGTGCTCTCCGGATCGAAGCTGTCGCCCCCGCCGACGAGGTACCGGGAGCCGAGCACGATGCACCCGAACACGATGAGCCAGCGCAGGGCGAAGCCGAGGGTCCACAGGCCGCCGGCCAGGGAGGCGTCGCGGGGGCTGCGCGCGGAGAGGAAGAACTGAAAGTCCCAGACGTTGGGTCCCGACAGGAGGCGGAAGACGCACCACACCAGCCCGGCCAGGAGGAAGGGGCCGAAGGCCTCGTACTGGAGGAAACCCGAGGAGGTGGATTCGGCGTAGCCGGGCCACAGGCTCCAGGCGGGCGCCGTTTCGAGCCAGGCCTCGGGCTTGGCCGCGAGCAGTTCCGCCGCGCCGTCGCTCCGCAGCGCCATCGCGAAAAGGATGCAGGCCCCGATGGCGATGAGCACGGTCTGGACGATGTCGGTGAGGATGACGCCCAGGAATCCGCCCAGCGTCACGTAGAGTCCCACCAGGGTGAAGATGCACAGGGTGGAGACCCAGCGCGGATAGGGCAGGTAGACCTCGGCGAACTTGCCCGTGCCCACGGCCAGGAGGGTGAGGTTGCAGGTCATGAGGACGAGGAGGAAGAGGGCGGTGGCCACGCGCGCCGTTTCGGCGGAACGGGTCGAGCCGAAGCGGGTGCGGTTCCATTCCGCGAAGGTCATGACGCCCGACCGCCGGATCCACTTCGCCTGGTAGGCCATGAAGAATCCCATCATGAAGAAGCCCCAGGCGATGTGGGTGATCCACACCGACTTCATGCCCACGCTGGCCACCAGTCCGATGATGGCCATGGTGCCGCCGATGTCGATGTAGCTCGAGCATCCGGAGAGCCCCAGCATCCACCAGGGAATGCTGCGGTCGGCCAGGAAGAACGATTCGGTCCCCTGGGTGGCGCGGTTGCGGATGGCGAAGCCGATGAGCACCACCATCGCCAGGTACGCCACAACGATGGCGCTGTCCACCAAGCCTATGGCCGGCGTGTTCATGTCGCCTCCCCCTGCGTGCCTACACGCTTATCGGCTGCGCGGAATCGGGCCGGAAATCCGAGAGGACTTCCGCCGCGAGATACACCTGTTCGACGGGCTTCAGCGGATGGGAGATGCGGCTGACCAGAAGCTCGGCGCTCCGCCGGCCCATCAGCTCCGCCTGCTGGACCGCCCAGATCACGGGAATGCCCAGTCGCTTTGCGGCGTCGCTGTCGTCCACCACGGCAAGGTCGAAATCTCCGGGCATGCGGTAGCCCAGGGTTTTCAGCTCGTCCACCAGGATGGACATGAGGTATTCGTTGATGCAGAAGAAGGCCGTGGGCGAATCCCGCAAGGCCAGGGTGGTGTGGATGATGTTGTGCGCCTGTTCTTCGTCTTCGTTGGGCAGGGCGACGACCAGACTGGGGTCGAAATCGAGGCCCGCCTCTTCGAGGGCTTTCTGGTAACCCGTGGCGCGGTCGTGGGCGCTGGTCACGGCATCGGGCTCGGTGCACAGGGCGATGCGCCGGTGTCCCCGTTCAATCAGGGCGGCGGTCAGGCGATAGCCCAGGTCGAAGTTGTCGGTCACGACGAAATCGGCCTCGAGCCCCCGGACGAAGCGGTCGAGCTGCACGAAGGGAAAGGCGTTGTCCGTAAATTCCCGGAGCATCGCCCGGGTCTGTTCCTTGTCGTCGTGAAGCCACACCCCCATGCCGGCGACGCCGCAGTCCTGGAGGCTGCGCATGAACTCGAACTCGGCCTCGCTGTTCAGCCACACGTTGTACGTCAGGGTGTGGTAGCCCAGCTCGGCGGCGCGTTCCGTGAAGCCCTGCACCACCGTGCGGGTGAACTTGCTTTGCACGCCCAGGAAGGCCAGGGCCACCACGCGCAGCCGCTGCCAGCCCACCGGTTTGAGGCGGTTGGCCACGGGGGCCACGCGGGAGCGCCGCCCCTGGGATCGCTCGACGTAGCCTTCGATCTCGAGCTCGCGCAGGGCCTGGCGGGCCAGGCTGCGGCTCACGCCGAACTGCGTGGCGAGGCTGTGCTCGGAGGGCAGCAGCGACCCTTCCTCCAGTTCTCCCTTGTCCACGAGCTTGCGTACGTATTTCTTGATGCTTTCGTATGCGGGGACGCCATCCGGCGGCACCATGATCAATGTTCTCCTGTAAGAAACGGCAGGATGTCTTTTTCGGGATCCGGCCGGGAAGCGGAAGGGGACTCCGCCTGGTACTCGAGTAGTCGGCCGAGCAGGTATCGGCCGGCCGTGTTATGTTCACCGAATACGTTGAGGCTGCACGCCAGCAGACGGCCGCGACCGGCCCGGGCCTCGAACACGTAGTCTACCACCGGGAACGGGTCGTTGAACCGGGCGTTTACGCCCCACACCCACGGCGTCGCTGCGTCGCGAATGTCGCCGAGCGCGAAGGGGCGCCGCTGGGTCAGGTCGAGGAACGGGAGGTCCACGTAGCCTTCGTGGGGAAAGTCGCCCAGGACGCCTCGGCCCTCGGGTAGCCATACGGCCATCTCGCGCCAGAAGGGCGCGTCGACCCGAGGCAGGTCGTCGGCGCCCGAGGCCCCTTCGTGGTCGGACCTGGGCGGAATGGACATGAAGGCATAGTTGAGCGGCTGCGGCGTGTCGCGGGTGACGTAGACCACGCGCGCCCCTTGCTCGAGGGCATTCAGGACGGGCGCGTCGAGGGCGTCCGTCAGGAGCACCGTGCCGGGGGCGTCCAACGCCGGGATTGATTCGCCGGTCTTATTCCGCCAGCCGTCGCCGTCGGGTTCGACGGCAACGAGGCCGAAGCCGGGCAGCCAATCGACGAGCCGATCGCTGCCGTCCGGCGAATAGGCCCACGCCGCCGACACGACGGCGGCCTTCGGCTGGGGGTTCGGGAACGTCCATAACCGCCAGTCGTTCCGGGTCAGCACGGGGTCCTCGCCCAGGACCGCTTCCAGGCGGAAAATCGCGGGCGCGTCCCGGGGCGCCAGGTCCTGCCAGTCCAGCGAAATGCGGCCCAGGGAAACGATTTCCCCGGCCGCGCTCGTCGCGGCGAAGGCGCCTTCCTCGACCACGCGGTCGCCCGCCCGCAGTCGCCAGCGGACGGGCGTGGACGCCAAATCGCGACCGTAGTTGGACAGAATCATCTCGATTTCCGCCCGATCGTCGACGGGGTAGCAGCGCGATCGCACCGGAGACTCGAGGGTGAGCACGTAGTCGCCGTTGAACCGGTGCCAGGCCTCCGCCGGCCACTTGGGCCGCTCGAGGTCGTCGAAAAAGCCGGGCCGCGTGAGGAGGTTGTCGCGGATCGAGGTCATGCAGTAGCCGGACAGCTCGGGGTGGCGCCGGAACTCCTCGAAGAGCAGCTTGCGAAACGCGATGGCGTGCCGGAGTTGGGCCTCCACCAGGCGCGCCGGCGCGTCGGGCCCCGCCTCGTCCGTCAGCCAGGTCTCGAAGCCCTCCTGATTGCGGAAATGGGCATTATCCAGCCACCAGGGCAGCGAGCCGTCCCGACTGAAGCGCTTGCGGATGGCCTCCATGTTGCGATAGGTGTCGGCGTCCATGTCCTCGCCGGAGAGATAGGGTTTGACCTCGGGCCGAGAGCGTATGTGGTCCGCCAGCGCGGGCAACAGGTCGTACATTTCATCCAGGTCGCGGTAGAAATGGGCGTCGTAGAAGTCGGTCTTCTCGTGGGTGAAGAAGCCGCTGTTGTCCTCGAGCAGCGCCCCGTGGGTCATGGCCTTGGTCATGTCGTAGATCTCGCCCAGAAACGCCATGTCCACCACGGCCGGATTGGCCTCGCAGGTGAGGTCGCGAACGATGACCGACGGATGGTTCCGATCGAACCGGATCCACTCCCGGTACTCGCTGCGGTAGAGGTCGTGGCGGTCGGTGTCGCCCTTGGCGGGCACGGTCTGCCACAGCGGGTATTCCTGCCATACCAGCATGCCCGTCTCGTCGGCGATCTCGTAGAACCGCTCGGGAAACACGAAGAGGCACACCTTGACGAGGTTGAACCCCGCGGCGCGCAGCTCTTCGAACTCGCGGCGGATGCTCTCTTCCGAAGGGTCGATGCTGAACAGGTGAGGGTAGTATCCCCAGTGCAGGACTCCGCGAATGAAGATGGGCTTGCCGTTCAGCAGGATTTGGCTCCCCTGCCGGACGGCGTCGCGCAGGCCGAAGCGCACCGTGTGCGTGTCGGAGGCCTCGTCGCCGGCCGAGACCTCGACCCGGGCCTGGTAGAGAACCGGGGTTTCCGGTGACCACGGCCGCGGGTCGTCGACGGCGAAGGCGAACGCGGCGCAGCCGTCCGCCAGGGGCCGCTCTTCCCTGACTACCTCCGTGCCCTCGGGATCCACGAGGACGCAGGACACGGTGCCCGTCTCGTCGGAAACGGCCGCGGTCTGCACTTCGACCCGCACCGTTTTCTCCGCCAGCGAAGGGGCGACGTAGACGTCGTCGATCCGCAGCGGACCCGTCGACGCCATGCTCACCTCCTGCCAGAGTCCGCCGAAATGGTTGTCGACCCCGCCGCCGAGGCCCAGAATCCGCGGGAAACCGGCGCTGAAGTGGTCCGGCATCTCCTTCACCCGCACCACCACGGTGTTTTTCCCCGCCGGCTCGACGAGATCGGTGATGCGCAGGGTGAAAGGCGTCCAGTTGCCGAGGTGCTCGCCGGCGAACCGGCCGTTGACCCAGACGCGGGCCTCGGTGGCCGCTCCGCCGAAGCGCAGCCACAGTTCCCGGTCGCGCCAGTCGGCCGGGACCTCGAAGCTGCGGCGGTACCAGCCGATTCCGTGGTACGACAAGGGCGTGGCCTGACCCTGCCAGCAGCCGGGCACATGGATCTCGATCCATTCCAAACCGGCATCGTTTCGGAACCACTCATCCGCAAGGCCCCGGTCCTCGGGGTCCATGCGGAAATCCCAGGCGCCGCACAGGCTGACGTGGCCCTCGGGCACTTGGGCCCCCAGGCGCTGGTCGCTGTCCGCCGGGACCACTCCCGTCCAGGAACTGTCGGCCACGGCAATCTCGGCGGATGCTTCCATACCGTCGGCTCGCGCCGAGACAGTGACGGCGCCGGGCCCGTCGGGCCGGAAGACGCCCGGGGCGACCATCGCGCCCGCATCCGCGGACCACTCGACTTCTTCGGGCGTATAAAGCAGCCCGTCGGCGTCTTCCACCACGGCGACGAAGCGGGCCTCGCCCGTCGACTTCACCCGGGTGGGCGCGCCGACGATGCGGAGCGTTTTCGCCTCCGCCCCGGGCCCGGCGACCTCGTAGCGCACGCGAATGAACCAGTGGCGGTCCCGCTGGGGCAGCCAGCCGCGCAGGTCGTGGCTGAAATAGCTGCGCACCTTCGCCGGCGTGTTGAAGCTGCAGGGGATGTCCACCGTCCGCGCGTTCATATTGCCCGGGCTGCCGACGGTGGAGGTGACTTCGACGCGGTTGACGCCCGCGCGCCAGTGGTCCAGCGGCACAGGGAACTCGATCCAATGGAGTTGGTCGTCCCGCAGGGCGCCGAGGTCCTGCCACTGCCACGCGTGTCCGTTGACTCGGACACCCGCTTTGAGCTCCGTCTGCCCGGGGGCGGGCGCGGCCTTAGACCCAACGTGGAGTCCCACGATGACGGCCAGATTCCGGATGCCGTCGACGC
>CAYVOE010000180.1:0-9734 GCA_964452795.1 uncultured Nitrospiraceae bacterium | reverse complement strand
TCGATGCGATAGAAGCCCGGGCATCGGTCCGGACGCCGTAATATTCCGAGGGCGAACCATCGTCGGGGCCCGAGCTCACGGGCAGGGCGTCGACGCGGGCCGGGAACGCCGATGGCGGAAGAACTGGGATTTGCGGCTTGTTTACACCGTGGATTACTGTTCCGACACGAAATCCGCACACTGTTCGTTCCGGTCGCGGCGCGCCGGAGCCACCCTGAGGGAGCGTTCTGCGCATATGAAGTTTCGAATCACGCCGAATCTGTGGCCGTCTATCCTGTTGTGTCTCCTTGTCCTGTCGGGGGGATTCGCCCTCCTGCCGTCCGTGGCCGCCGAGCCCGACGCCGGCCCGGAAGCGTCCGAATCGACCCTCGAGGACCGGCTGCTGTCCCAGGTCCGCCAGCTCACCTACGCCGGGGCGCGCGCCGGGGAAGGCTATTTCAGTCCCGACGGCAAGACGCTGATCTTCCAGAGCGAACGCGACGAGGCCAACCCCTTCTACCAGATCTATGCCCTGGACCTGGAGACGGGCGAGTCGTGGCGCGTGTCGCCGGGGCAGGGCAAGACGACCTGCGCGTGGATCCTGCCCACGGGCGAGGCCATCTTTTCCTCCACCCACGAAGATCCCGAAGTTGAAGACACGATGCGCGAAGAGTTCGAGTTCCGCGCCTCGGGCGAGGAGCGTCGCTACACCTGGGACTACGACGAGCATTACGAGATCTACAAGACCGACTTGCAGGGAGGCGCCCCGATCCGCCTTACCGACGCCCCGGGCTACGACGCCGAGGCCTCGGCATCCCCCGACGGAAACCTCATCGTCTTCTCGTCGACCCGGTCGGCCTACGAAGGCGACCTGTCTCCGGAACTCCAGGATACCTTCGAGCGCGACAAGTCCTACTTCGCCGACATCTACGTGATGAACGCCGACGGCTCGGACCTGCGCCGCCTCACCGACACCCCCGGCTACGACGGCGGCCCCTTCTTCAGCCCCGACGGCGCCCGCATCACGTGGCGGCGCTTCTCCGAGGACGGCGCCACGGCCGAGATCTACACCATGAACGCCGACGGCACCGATCCGCGCCGGATCACGAGCCTGGGCGCCATGTCGTGGGCGCCCTATTACCACCCGTCCGGCCAGTACATCATCTTCGCCACCAACCGCCACGGCTTCGACAACTTCGAGCTTTACATGGTCGACACCGAGGGCCGGCACGAGCCCGTCCGGGTGACCTACACGCCCGGCTTCGACGGCCTGCCCGTGTTCTCGCCCGACGGCGGCCGCCTCGCCTGGACCACCACCCGCACCCCCGACAAATCGGCCCAGATCTTCCTGGCCGAATGGAACCACGACGCGGCCCTCGACCTCCTTGGTCTCAGCGACCCCGACGAGTTCGAAACCGTCCCCGAGATCCGCGCCGAAGACATGCGCGTCCGCATCGGCTACCTCGCGTCGGAAAAACTTCAGGGCCGCCTCACCGGCACCGAAGGCGAACGCCTCGCCACCGAGTACGCCGCCGAGGTCTTCAAAGCCCTCGGACTCGAGCCGGCCGGCGACAACGGCACCTACTTCCAGTCCTTCGAGTTCACGGCCGGCGTATCCCTGGGCGACGACAACCGCCTGGCGCTGACGGGGGCCCAGAACCTGCCCGAGCCGAAGATCGACGAGAACTGGCGGCCCCTGGCCTTCTCGAAGACCGGCCGATTCGGGCCCGCGGGCGTGGTCTTTGCGGGTTACGGCATCGTGGCGCCGGCCGACGGCAGCCAGGAAGAGTACGATTCCTACGCCCACCTCGACGTGGCCGGAAAATGGGTGATGGTCTTCCGCTACATGCCGGAAGACGTGACGCCCGAGCGGCGCCAGTTCTTCAACCGCTACGCCAGCGTGCGCCACAAGGCCATGGTGGCCCGCGACCGGGGTGCCGTGGGCCTCATCGTGGTGAGCGGCCCCAATTCCGACGTCAAGGAACCCCTGATGCCGCTGCGTTTCGACACGTCGCTCGCCGGCAGCAGCATCGCCGCCCTCTCCTTCGACGACGAAATGGCGGCCGCCCTTCTCAAGCTCGCCGACAGGGACCTCAAGGGCCTCCAGGACGCGCTGGACACGGGCGAACCCGTGATGGGTTTCGACTTCCCCGGTCTCCAGCTCGAGGCCCGCATCGACATCCGCCAGGAGAAGCGCACCGGCCGCAGCGTCCTGGGCCGGCTGAACGCGGGCGACGCCGCGGACGGACCGGCCGTGGTCGTGGGCGCCCACATCGACCACCTGGGCCGGGGCGTGGGCACCCAGTCCCTGGCGCGCAGCGACGAGGAAGGGCAGATCCACTACGGCGCGGACGACAACGCCTCGGGCACGGCGGCGGTCCTCGAGATCGCCGAGCATCTGAAGAACGAGCGGGCCGCGGGCCGGGTCGAGCTCGCCCACGACGTGATATTCGCCCTGTGGTCCGGCGAAGAGCTGGGTCTGCTGGGGTCGAGCCACTACGTGCGAGAGCTCACCGACGACGGCGCCCGTCCCCTGCCCGAATCGGTCGTCGCCTACTTCAATATGGACATGATCGGCCGGATGCAGGACTCGGTCCTGGTTCACGGCGTGGGTTCGAGCTCCGTGTGGCCCTTCGAGATCGAACGGGCCAACGCCCCCCTCGGCCTTCCCGTCCAGATGCAGAACGACCCCTACATCCCCACGGATTCGACGGCCTTCTACGTGGCCGGCGTGCCCTTCGTCAACGCCTTCACGGGCGTCCACAGCGATTACCATTCGCCCCGCGACACGGCCGACAAGATCAATTACGAAGACGCCGCCCGCATCGCCCGACTCATGGCGCGGCTGGTGACGTCGCGGGCCACCCAGGAGGCGGCGCCCGATTACAAGCCGATGGAACAGCCCGACGCCGGGGAAAACCGCGCCGGATTGCGCGTCTACCTCGGCAGCATCCCCGACTACTCCCAGACCGACAGCCCGGGCGTCCGCCTTTCGGGCGTGGCGAACGGAGGTCCGGCGGAAGCGGCGGGTGTCCGCGCCGGCGACAGCATCGTCGAGCTGGCGGGCCAGAGAATCGAGAACATCTACGACTACACCTACGCCATGCAAGGGCTGAAGGTGGGCGAACCCGTCGGCATCGTGGTGCTCCGCGGCGATGAACGACTCGAACTGACGATCACTCCGGGCTCGCGCGAATAGCCGCGATCCAGCCCTATTTAAGAAAGTGCCGGCCCCCGTGTCGCGCGGAGGGCCGGCCTTAAAACCCCATAACAGAAAGTCCCCGTGAGTTCAAATCCCTCCCAAGACCTCCTGCAACTCACCTCGCGCGGCATCTGCTGCGAGGCAGGCGGGTTCTACATCGACCCGTGGCGGCCCGTGGACCGGGCCATCATCACCCACGCCCATTCGGACCACGCCCGCGGCGGCAGCCGACGCTACCTGACCGCCCGCGACGGCGAACGGGTGCTGCGGACGCGCCTGGGGTCGTCCTGCGACATCGACACGATCGAGTACGGCCGGACGCTCGACCTCAACGGCGTTCGAGTCTCGCTCCATCCCGCGGGGCACATCCTGGGGTCGGCCCAGGTCCGGGTCGAGCGGCGCGGCGAGGTCTGGGTCTTCTCCGGCGACTACAAGACCGAGCGCGACGCCACCTGCGCGCCCTTCGAACCGGTCCGCTGCCACGCCTTCATCACCGAATCGACCTTCGGCCTGCCCATCTACCGGTGGCGGCCCCAGCGCGCGATCTTCGACGAGATCAACGAGTGGTGGCGGACCAACCGCGACGCCGGCAAGACCACCGTGCTCATCGGCTACGCCCTGGGCAAGGCCCAGCGCCTCCTCGCGGGGCTCGACCCCTTCATCGGCCCCCTCTACGCCCACGGCGCGGTGGAGCGGATCAACCGCGACTACCGCGACAGCGGCGTCGCGCTGCCCGAAACCCGCTACGCCGGCGAGGCCCCTCCGAAACTCGAAGGAAGCGGCGCCCTGGTCATGGCGCCCGTGTCGGCCCTAGGCTCGCCCTGGATGCGCCGGTTCGGACCCGTCTCCACCGGGTTCGCCTCTGGCTGGATGCAGATCCGGGGCGCCCGACGTCGCCGCTCCGTGGACCGCGGGTTCGTCTTGTCGGACCATGCGGACTGGACCGGCCTGATGCAGGCCATCCGCGACACGGGCGCCGAGCGCGTCGGCGTCACCCACGGCTACACGGGCGTGGTGGTGCGGTGGCTGCGCGAACAGGGGCTCGATGCCCGCATCCTCGACACGCGCTACGAAGGCGAGCCCTCGGAAGAGGAAGAAGTCCCCGCGGACTGAATACGCCATGAAAGCCTTCGCCGAACTCTACGCGGCCCTCGACGAGACCCCGAAAACCCACGAGAAGCTCGACGCCCTCGTGCGGTACTTTCAAACCGCCCCGCCCGAGGACGCCGCCTGGGCCGTCTACTTCCTGAGCGGGCGCAAGCCCCGACGGCTGGTGCCCACGCGCAGGCTCTGCGACTGGGCGGCGGAACTCGCCGAGGTGCCCGAGTGGCTCTTCAACGAGTGCTACGACGCCGTGGGCGATCTCGCCGAGACCATCGCCCTGCTCCTTCCGCCCCCGGAACGGTCGGACGCCACCCCCCTCCACACCTGGGTCGAAGACGTCCTCCTGCCCCTGCGCGACGCGGGAGAAGAGGCCCGGCGCGACGCCATGCGTCGGGCCTGGTTCGCCATGGACGGGCGCCAGCGCTTCGTCTGGAACAAGCTCATCACGGGCGGATTCCGCGTGGGTGTGTCGCAGCAGCTCATCACGCGGGCCCTCTCCATGACCCACGGGATCGACGCCGCCGTGGTGGCCCACCGGCTCATGGGGGCCTGGGAACCCTCCCCCGCCTTCTACAAGAGCCTCGTGGCGCCCGACGCGGGCGACGCCGACGACAGCCGGCCCTATCCGTTCTTCCTGGCCCACCCCCTCGAGGACGGCCCCGAGCCCCTCGGCGACCCGACCCAATGGCAGGCCGAGTGGAAGTGGGACGGCATCCGGGCCCAGGTGATCCGTCGACGGGGCCGTACCTTCATCTGGTCGCGGGGCGAGGAGCTCGTAACGGAGCGGTATCCCGAGGTGGCCGAGGCCGCCGCCCACCTCCCCGACGGCACCGTCCTCGACGGCGAACTGGTGCCCTGGAAAGAAGGCCGCGCCCAGCCCTTCGCCCACCTGCAGCGCCGCATCGGACGCAAGACCCTCGGCCGAAAGCTCCTCGAAGAGGTCCCCGTGTCGTTCGTGGCCTATGACCTGCTGGAACTCGACGGACAGGACCTGCGGGACCGCGCACTCGACGAACGCCGTGCCCGCCTCGAAGCACTCGTCGAAGCCACGCCCGCCGCCGATCGCCTCCTCCTGTCGCCCCTCATCGACGCCCATTCCTGGGAGGCCCTCGCCGAGGCCCGCGACCGGTGCCGCGACCGCCACGTCGAGGGCATCATGCTCAAACGCCGAACCTCGCCCTACCGCGTGGGACGGCCCCGGGGCGACTGGTGGAAATGGAAGCTCGACCCCTACACCCTCGACGCCGTGCTGATTTATGCCCAGCGGGGTCACGGCCGCCGCGCCTCCCTCTACACCGACTACACCTTCGCCCTCTGGGACGAAGGCCGCCTCGTCCCCTTCGCCAAGGCCTACTCGGGCCTCACCGACGACGAGATCCGCCGCGTCGACGCCTTCATCCGCCGGAACACCGTCGAAAAGCACGGTCCCGTCCGGGTTGTACGCCCGGAACTCGTGTTTGAATTGGCTTTCGAAACTATTCAGCGGTCTTCGCGGCATAAATCAGGGGTCGCCGTGCGTTTCTCTAGGATGGTACGGTGGCGCGCCGACAAGCCCGTCGAGGAAGCCGATACCCTGGATACCCTCCGGGACCTCCTTCCTCCCGAGGATTAGCGCGGCACCGGGAAGCGCGGACCCAATGACGCCGCGAGCGGCCGGCCTCGAGCGTTGTTGTCATCCTGGGCGCAGTCAAGATCCTCCACGACTGCTGCAGAGTCAGGCTCCCTGTCGTGGCCTTGACATGGCCCAGGATGACAAGAACCCTCGGGGACCGGCCGTTTCGACGCATCGGGTCTCGGAGTCGACAATCCCGTCGGGGCGGCATGGAACACTCCCTTTCCCACACCCTCATTCGCGAATGGTTCCGGCAACGCGGCTGGAGCCCCTTTCCGTTTCAGGAGGAGGCCTGGGCGGCGTACGGCCGGGGCGAGAGCGGGCTGATCCACGCCGCCACGGGCACGGGCAAGACCCTGGCGGCCTGGCTGGGGCCGGTGGCGGAATGGATCGACGCCCATCCGGACCGGTCCGCCTGGGCCGACACGGCGCAGCCGCCGCTCCGGGTGCTGTGGATCACCCCTCTGCGGGCCCTCGCCGCCGACACGGAGGAGAACCTGCGCGCGCCGCTGGACGCCCTGGGACTGCCCTGGACCCTCGAGCGCCGCACCGGCGACGCATCTTCCTCCGTCCGCAATCGCCAGCGTCACCGCCTGCCCACGGCCCTCGTCACCACCCCCGAGAGCCTTTCCCTGTTCCTGACACGCCCCAACGCCGCCGACCTGTTTTCCGGACTCCGGGCCGTCGTCGTCGACGAATGGCACGAGCTGCTGGGCTCGAAACGGGGCGTCCAGGTCGAGCTGGCTCTGGCCCGATTGCGGACGTGGTGCCGCAACTTGCGCGTATGGGGCCTGTCGGCAACCCTGGGCAATCTGGACGCGGCCGAAGAGGCGCTGCGGGGCACGGGCGCGCCCAATGGCCGCCGCATCCGGGGACTCGAGCCCAAACCCGTCCGGATCGACGCGCTCCTGCCCGAGTTCATCGAGCGGTTCCCCTGGGCGGGGCACCTGGGCCTGCGCATGCTCCCCGAGGTCATCCGGGCCATCGAGGAAGGCGAGACGGCGCTGGTCTTCACCAACGCCCGAAGCCACACCGAGACGTGGTATCGATCCATCCTCGAGGCGCGGCCCGACTGGTCGGGCATCATCGCCCTGCACCACGGCAGTCTCGACGGCGACGTGCGGGAATGGGTCGAGGGGGCTCTGCGCGACGGACGGCTCCGATGCGTGGTGTGCACCTCGAGCCTCGACCTCGGCGTAGACTTCTCGCCCGTGGACCGTGCCATCCAGGTGGGCAGCCCGAAAGGCGTGGCGCGCCTGCTCCAACGGGCGGGCCGCAGCGGACATCGGCCCGGCGCCGAGAGCCGCATCACCTGCGTGCCCACGAACGCCTTCGAGCTGGTCGAGATCGCCGCCGCCCGCGACGCCGTAGCTCAGGGCGCCCTCGAGGCGCGGACCGCCCCCGAAAGGCCCCTTGACGTCCTGGCCCAGCACGCGCTCACCGTGGCCTGCGGCGGCGGGTTCCGGCCCGACGACCTGTTGCGCGAGGTCCGCACCGCCCGCGCCTTTCGCAATCTCTCCGACGACGAATGGCGCTGGGTCCTCGACTTCCTCGAACGGGGCGGCGTGCTGGCGGCCTATCCCGAGTACCGCCGCATCGTGTGCCGCGACGGCGTCTACCACGTCGCCGACGACGCGGTGGCGCGCCGGCATCGGCTGTCGGTGGGCACCCTCGTCAGCGAGGCCGCGGTCCGGGTCCGCCTGGTGGAAGGAGGCAGTGTGGGACTCGTCGAGGAAGGTTTCGCTTCGCGGCTCCGGCCGGGCATGCGCTTCGTCCTCAACGGCCGCGTCCTCGAGTTCGTCCAGTTCCGCGACATGACGGTGTGGGCGTGCAAAGCGGCGAAGGCCCACGGCGTGGTGTCGCGCTGGTCCGGCGGCCGCCAGTCCCTGTCTCCGGAACTGGCCCGGGCCCTGCGCCTCAAGTTCGACGAAGCCCGCCGCGGCGTCTACGACACACCCGAGATGAACGCCGTTCAAAGCATCCTCGAGCTGCAGGGCGCCTGGTCGCGGATTCCCGGGCAGGACGAGCTGCTGATCGAGCGCCTGAAGACGCGCGACGGACACCACCTGCTGTTCTATCCGTTTGAAGGCCGGGGGGTGCACGAAGGGCTCGCAGCCCTGCTCGCCTATCGCCTGTCCCGCGGGCGGCCGGCCACGTTCTCGGTGGCGTGCAACGACTACGGGTTCGAACTGCTGTCTTCGGAGGCGGCGCCCCTCGAGGACGCCCTCGACGCGGGGCTCCTGTCCCCCCGGGGTTTGGAGCGCGACATCCCGGCCTGCCTCAACACGGCCGAGATGGCCCGCCGCCATTTCCGCTCCGTGGCGCGCGTGGCGGGCCTCGTCTTCGCCGGTTTCCCCGGTGCCGGCAAGACCGCCCGCCAGCTTCAGTCGTCGACGGGCCTGTTGTACGACGTCTTCGTCAAGCACGACCCGGACAACCTTTTGCTCCGTCAGGCTGCGCGGGAGGTGCTGGAACAACAACTCGAGTCCAGTCGGCTGGGAAGTTGTCTCCAACGGCTGGCGTCGAGCCGCATCGCCGTCGTCGACATCGAACGGCCCACGCCCCTGGCCTTTCCCCTCATCGTGGACCGACTCCGGGAACGCCTGAGCACCGAGAAGCTGGCCGACCGCGTCCATCGCATGACCCTCCGTCTCGAAGCCGCCGCCGGCGAAGGTTCGGCGGCATGACGGCGGCTGTCTCATACGATTCCGTCTCGGAATCTCGGGGACATAGCGACAGGAGCATGGAGTCATAGCCAACGCGGGACCATCGACAGACCTTTCCCCCGAACGCGGCGACGCGGTCGTGGACGTGCGGGGCGAAAGGCTCGTGCTCCTGCCCGAACGGGCGGTCTACTGGCCCCGCCGGAAGGCCCTCCTGGTGGCCGATACGCACTGGGGCAAGGCCGCGGCGTTCCGGGCCGCTTCCGTAGCGGTGCCCGCCGGCACCACGGAAGACGACCTGGGGCGCCTGGACCGCGCCCTTCGCCGCACGGGCGCGCGCCGACTCCTCGTGCTGGGCGATCTGCTCCACGCCCGTACCGGACGGGCCCCCGCAACCCTCGACGCCGTGGCCCGGTGGCGCGAACGGAACCGCCGCCTTCGGATCACCCTCGTCCGGGGCAACCACGACGTCCGCGCCGGAGACCCGCCCCCCGAATGGGATTTCGAAGTCGTCGACGAACCCCACGACCTCGCCCCGTTCCGCCTGCGCCATCATCCGGCGGAAAAAGGCTCCGAATACGTGCTGGCGGGGCACCTCCATCCCGCCGTGCGGCTCTACGGCCCGGGCGACATGGTGGAGCGGCTGCCCTGCTTCCGCTTCGGCCGGGCGGAGGCCCTCCTCCCCGCTTTTGGGAGCTTCACCGGCACCGCGTTGATCCACCCTCGCCCGGGCGACCGGATATTCGTCCTGGCCGACGGAGAAGTAATCGCCGTTACTTGACGGACGGCGGCGCCGGGGCCAGGGGATCGGGCTTGCGAACCGTAGTCGACTTGATGACCTTGAGGTTCAGCAACTCGACGGCCAGCGAAAAGCCCATGGCGAAGTAGATGTAGCCCTTCTCGACCTCCTGTCCCCAGCCTTCCACGATGAGGGTGACGCCAATGAGCAGGAGGAACGCCAGGGCCAGCATCTTGATGGTGGGATGCCGCTCGACGAAGCGCGACACGGGCCCGGCAAAGATCATCATAACGCCCACGGCGATGACGATGGCCGCCACCATGATGGGGATGTGACGGGCCATGCCCACGGCCGTGATCACCGAGTCCAGCGAGAACACGATGTCGAGGAGCAGGATCTGGATGAGGGCGGAACGGACCGTCGTCACGGTGCGGC
>CAYVOE010000179.1:0-9744 GCA_964452795.1 uncultured Nitrospiraceae bacterium | reverse complement strand
CTCCTCGAGCGCGTCGTGGTCGATGGCGCCGCCGCTCTCGACGGCCTCGCGCACCTTCTTGGAGCCCCGGGCGTTGAGCCGTTCGCCGATGCGGATCAGCGCCTGGCTGCTGTCGAGCAGCACGGCCTTCTGGGGCCCCGACACGTAGAGGCCCTTCTCGGGGGTGCGGGGCCGGGGCCGGGAGCCGCCCAGACGCTGAGCGATGGCGTGGATGTGGCTCGGCGTGGTGCCGCAGCATCCGCCCACCATGTTCACGCCGTACTTCTCGACGAATTCCTCGAGGTGGGCGGCCAGATCCTCGGGAGAGAACTTGAACACGGTCTTGCCGTCTTCCGATTCCGGCAGGCCCGCGTTGGGAACCACGCTGATGGGCAGCCGGCTGAACCGCGACAGGGTCTCGACGGTCTTGACCATGAGGTCGGGGCCGATGCTGCAGTTGATGCCGAACACGTCGATGCCGATGCCCTGCACGGTGACGAGGGCGGCGTGGATGTCCGTATTGAAGATCTGCATCTTCGAGAACCGGTCCACCGTGACCTGGCAGACGATGGGCAGCTTCACGCCCTTCTCCGCCATGGCCTGCTGGCCGCCCATCACCGCCGCCTTCACTTCGAGGATGTCCTGCTGGGTCTCGTAGAGCAGGGCGTCCACGCCGCCGTCGATAAGCCCCAGAACCTGGTGGTAGAAGTTGTCCGCGATCTCGTCGAAGGTGGCCTGCTTGAGGTCGGCCCGGGTGCTCGAGATCACCCGGTTGGACGGGCCGATGGACCCCAGCACGAAGAGGGGCCGTCCGTCGTAGTCGGGGTTGCGGCGGTAGGCCTCGCGGGCCCGGCAGGCGATCTCGGCGCCCGCGCGGCTCAGGGAATAGGCCATTTCCTGGTAGCCGACGGTGCGCAGGTCGAGGCCGTAGGGATTGGGGGCGAAGCTTGCGGTGTTGAGCCGCGAGAAGTCGTATTCCGACAGCCGCATGGGCGATGCGCCGAAGGTATTGGTCTCGACCGCGTTCGCCCCGGCATGAAAGTAGTCGAAGTGAATCTGCTCGACCTCGTGAGGCCGGGAAAACACCAGCAAGTCCGACAACATTCGGAACTCGGGCCCGCCGAAGTCGTCGTCCGTCAGGCCCAGGGCCTGGATCATGGTGCCCATGGCCCCATCTAAAATTACTACCTGATTGCGGAGCGTATCGAGGAAATTCATGGCATACCCCTGCTAACCGGCCGAAAAAGGAACACTTATTGTAACCCAGGAGGACGGCGGTTGTCTTCCCGAGGCGCTGGGGATGGTCTAAGAGGGCGCATGTAAGGAATGGGGGAGACGAGACCGGGGGCTCGATTCGGCCGACGAAGAGGGCTCAGCCCTTCTCGATTCGAATCACCACGTCGCGGGGGAGGGCCAGGCCGGCGGATACCTGCATGGCCTTGAACAGCGCCATGGGGACGGCGCACCCGGCGCAGCATCCCGGCAGGATCTCCATGCACACCGACATGAGCTGGCTTCGCAGGTTCGTGGCGACTTCCCGATAGGCGTCGAAGGGGGTGGCATGGCGGAGGACCTGGGCCAGCTTGCGCAGTTGAGGGCACTCGCTCTCGAGTTCGAAGGTGACGTGCTGATCGTCGACGCTGACGGCTCTCCCCAGGGCCTGAAATCCGCAGGCCCCCGCATCCACTCGGACTAAGGCATTCATGGAACGATCCCCAAAAACTCCCCGCAGGCGCGACGGCCTTCTCCCCGAAGTGCCGACGCATCTGCGGCCGATTGCCCGCAGACCCGCGATCCCGTTCATGATAACCCGCGCCACCACCGGTCCGTCAAGGCGAAGGAGGCGCTAGTCGCCCTGTTCCGGCGGCGTTTCACGGCTTCGAGAGAGGCGCGCGAAGCCGGGGACATACTCCAAGGGAAAAGTAGAGAAACGGCGCACGGCACGCTATACTATCCGCTACGCTTTAAACCGACTTTTGCCGGTTTGAGCGAGAAGTGTGTCTTCCGCAGACTCACCGTGGGGCCCTGCCAATCAGGACAATCCGGAGGTAGGAATAGTGCAACAGATAGACTTGGGACTTGAGAAAGTCGGGTTGACCGATTGGAAGGCCGTGCATCGCAATCCGACATACGACGAACTGTTTGAAGCGGAGACGGACCCCGGCCTCGAGGGGCTCGAGCGGGGCGTGGTCACCAACACCGGCGCCGTGGCCGTGGACACGGGCCGATTCACCGGCCGCTCGCCCAAAGACAAGTATTTTCTCGTCGAAGAGACGTCGAAGGACAACATCTGGTGGGCCGACCACCCGGGATCGGACAATAAACCGCTCGATCGCGGGGCCTGGGAGCACCTGCACCGGCTCGCCGTCGAGCAGCTCAACGGGAAAGAGCTCTACGTGATCGACGCCTTTTGCGGGGTCAACCCCGAGACCCGCCTGAGCGTCCGCATCATCACCGAGGTGGCGTGGCAGGCCCATTTCTGCAAGAACATGTTCATCCGGCCCACCGAGAGCGAGCTGGAATCGTTCACGCCCGACTGGACCATCCTCAACGCCTGCAAGACGACCGCCGCCGACTACGAGAAGCTCGGCCTGCGCTCGGAAGTCTTCATCGCCAACAGCATCCAGGACCGCATGACCCTTATCGGCGGCACCTGGTACGGCGGCGAGATGAAGAAGGGCATGTTCTCGGTCATGAACTACTTCCTGCCGTTGAAGGGCATCGGCTCGTTCCACTGCTCGGCCAACATGGGCGAGAAGGGCGACGTGGCCCTGTTTTTCGGCCTTTCCGGCACCGGCAAGACGACGCTTTCGGCCGACCCCAAGCGCGCCCTCATCGGCGACGACGAGCACGGCTGGGACGACCAGGGCATCTTCAATTTCGAGGGCGGCTGCTACGCCAAGGTCATCGACCTCACCGAGGAGAAGGAGCCCCAGATCTACCGCGCCATCAAGCGCGACGCCCTGCTCGAGAACGTGGATGTGGACGCCGAGGGACGGGTTGATTTTTCGTCTTCCCGGAAGACCGAAAACACCCGCGTGTCCTACCCCATCTACCACATGGAAAACATCGTGCGGCCCGTGTCGCGCGGCGGCCATGCCCAGCACGTGATCTTCCTGGCGGCGGACGCCTTCGGCGTGCTGCCCCCCGTGTCCAAGCTGACCCGCGACCAGGCCCTCTACCAGTACCTCAGCGGATACACCGCCAAGGTCGCCGGCACGGAACTGGGCGTCAAGGAGCCCACCGCCACCTTCTCGACCTGCTTCGGCGCGGCCTTCCTGCTCCTCCATCCCACGGTATACGCCCGGGTCCTGGGCGAGCGCATGGACGCCCACGGGTCGCGGGCCTACCTCGTCAACACCGGCTGGACGGGAGGACCCTACGGCGTGGGCCAGCGCATCTCCCTCGCCGACACGCGCAAGATCATCGACGCCATCCTGGACGGGTCCCTGGACCGGGCCGAATGCGAGCCCATGCCCCTCTTCGGGTTCCAGGTCCCCAAGGCGGTGCCCGGCGTCGATCCGGCCATTCTCAATCCGCGGAACACCTGGTCCGACAAGGAGGCCTACGACGCCGCCGCGCGCAAACTGGCCCAGATGTTCGTGAAAAACTTCAAGCGGTTCATCGACACGCCGGAAGGCCAAGCCGTGGCCGACGCGGGCCCCCGGGTCGAGGGCGAGTAGCCTTCGGGTGCGCCACCGGTTGAAACGCTTGCGGGGGCGGCCAGTATAATAGCCGGAGTGTGGCAACTCCGCGCGCCCCCGGCTTGGGGCCGTGCTTCGACCGGCGGCGGAACGCCCGACCCGCCGGGGCGGTGCCGGGCCGGCGGGATCTCAACATTGAGGAGAGTACTGTGAAACACGTGCGCGAATTGTCGAAACCCCGAATGGCGGTGTTGGGCAACCAGGACCCGATCGTGCTCAAAAGCTTCGTGATCAGCGTGCTGGAAGCGGTCAACGACCTCCTGGTGCGCAAGAATTCCACCGAGTCCTGAACGCGCCGTGCCGCGGCGGGATCGGGTTCACTTTTGACTACGAGGCAAGTATAATGGGGTGCCTGCCGGAATGCGCCCGGGTGCGCGACCGGGGGTGGGCCTGTTTTGGTGTCGCCGTGCCGGTTTCCAGAGAGCGCAACGTTCCAGTCGCTGGAGGAGAAGATCTCACATGAAACACATCAGGGTCGTGTCGCGCAAGCCGGAGTCGGCCCAGACGCTGCTTGAATCCAAGCTTTCGAGTCTGGGCATCATCTTGCAACGGGTTGGCCAGTTGTACTTCGACAACAACAAGGGAGGCGCTCTGCCGCTCTAACCAAGGGGACGAAACAAATGCAGAACAGGCATTGTGCACCTTTGACGCGCGTTCCGTCCGTGGCCGTATCCGTGGGCGCATTGAAGTGGGAGCAGGTGGCCAACCTCTTCGTCGAGATTGAACTGGCGCGGCGGTCAGCTCCCTGGGGCATCGTTTTCGGGAAAGACTACGAAGGCCAGGGCGGCGACGGCGGCGATGGCGGCGGTCTGCCCGGCGGCGGGAACGGCGGACTCGGCGGCCTCGGCGGTCTCTAGAGCCGACGTATCTGTATTACCGGAATTGCGGGCGCTCCGCGCTCTCCTCGAGAGCGGAGCGCCTTTCTCTTTGCGCTGTCTTCGGACAGGAACCGCCGTCTGCCTGTACGGCGGGGCGATCCCGACACTCGCTCAGATCCGGCTCCGGCCCACGTCGGACAAGGTGATCCGCAACTGGTCGGCGTCCTGGAAGCGATTGGCGGGGTTCTTGTCGATCATCCGCATGATGATGTCGCCGAGGGCCTGCGGGCATTCCGGGTTGATGGCGGTGGGATGGTCGGCCACGACGTGCAGGTGCAGGTGGTACAGCTTGGGCAGGGAGTCCGCCACGAAGGGCAGGCGGCCCGTAAACAACTGGTAGAAGGTGATCCCCAGGGAATAGATGTCGCTCTGGCGGGTCGCCTTTTCCTTTTTGATGATCTCGGGCGCCACGTAGCCCGGGGTCACCTGCTCGACCAGGGAGCCTCCGAAGAGCGACAGCAGGCTCTGCCGCGCCAAAGAGTAGTCCGTGATCTTCAAGACGCCTTTGCGCGTGAACAGCAGGTTGCCCGGCTTGAGGTCGTGGTGGATGAATCCCTGTTCGTGGATGTATTGCAGGCCGTTGCAGACCTGGGCGGCGATCACCAGCCGTTCCTGAAGGTTCCAGGGGCGATTGGCGATGTACCACCGCATGTCGGGGCCGTCGACGTACTCCTGGATGAGGCAGTCGCCTTCGTCGCCGGAGATGAAGTCGTAGATGTGGACCACGTTGCCGTGGGAGAACTTCTTGAACCGGTTCACGCTCTTGGCGAACTCGCGCACGTGCAGCCGATTCCGGAAATAGGTCGAGTGGAAGAGCTTGATGGCGAGGACGGCGCCCGTGTTGGGGTCGATGGCCCGGTAGACCTTGCCGGAGCCGCCTTTGCCCAGCAGCTGGTCTATCCGGAAATGATACAGCTTAAACCGGTCGGGGCTCTCGATGTGTTGAGTCATTGGCCTTGCCGCATGTCAGTCCAGATCCAGTTTGATCTCCGGAGCGTCGCCCCAGAGTCCGTCGAGATCGTAGAAGGCCCGCGCCTCCGTGCGAAACAGGTGGAAAATGGTGGTCCCGTAATCGAGGACCGCCCACCCGCTGGAGGGCTCGCCTTCGGCGTTGAGCGGTCGCAGGCCCCACTCCTTCATGCCGTCGCGCACGGCATTGAGGATGGCCTTCATCTGAGGTTCGCTGCCGGCGCTGCACAATACGAAGTCGTCCGCGATGAGGGTCAACTCATGTACGTCGTAGGCCTTGATGTCGTGGGCCTTGTGTTCGGCCGCCAGCTCCGCGATGCGCCGCGCGTTCCGATGCGGCTCCGTCGCCGGGGCCGGCGTCTGTTGCTTCCGGACGAGTCGTGCCAAGTTGTAGGGCTCCCAAGCCTCCTTACTGCCGGCTCAGTTCTTCCCGCAGGATCCGGTTGACCAGTCCGGGGTTGGCTCGCCCCTGGGTGGCTTTCATCATCTGACCGACGAGAAAGCCCAGGGCGCGCTCCTTGCCGTTCCGGTAGTCCGTGACCGGACCGGGGTTGGCGGCGAGCACCTCGCGGGCCACCGCCTCGAGCTCGGCAGTATCGCTGATCTGCGCCAGCCCTTTCTCCTCGGCGAGGGCCTTGGGGGAGCGCCCGGTTTCGAACATCTCGACCAGGAGGTCCTTGGCCATCTTGCCGCTGAGTGTGCCGTCTTCGATGAGGCCGATCATTTCGGCCAGGTCCGACGCAGAAACCTTGCAGTCTTCTATCTCTATGTTAGCTTTGGTCAGCAATGCCTGCAAATCGCCCATGATCCAGTTGGCGGCCTTCTTGGCCGGGGCGCCTGCGTCCACCGTCGCCTCGAAATAATCGGCCAGGGCTCGGGTGGCGGTCAATACGCCCGCGTCGTAGGCCGACAGGTCGTATTGCGACTGGAACCGGGCCACCCGCGCCGCGGGCAGCTCGGGCAGGCCCTCGCGGATCCGCGCCTCCCAGGCCTCGTCCACCGCCAGCGGCGGCAGGTCCGGCTCGGGGAAATAACGGTAGTCGTGGGCCGATTCCTTGACGCGCTGCGGCACCGTGACGCCGAGGCGGTCGTCCCATCCGCGGGTCTCCTGGATGATGCGGCCGCCCTCGTTCAATACCTGCGTCTGGCGGGCGATCTCGTACTGGATGGCCTTCTGCGTGAAGCTGAAGGAGGCCACGTTCTTGATCTCGGTCTTGGTGCCGAACTCGGCGCTGCCCACGGGGCGGATGCTCACGTTGGCCTCGGCCCGCAGGGAGCCTTCTTCCATGTTGCAGTCGCTGACCTCGAGGAACAGCAGGATCTGCTTGAGCGCCGTGAGGTAGGCATAGGCCTCGTCGGCGCTGCGGATGTCGGGCTCCGTCACGATCTCGAGAAGGGGCACGCCGGACCGATTGAAATCGACCCCGCTCTCGCCCGAACCGATGGTGTGGGTGTTGCGGGCCGTGTCTTCCTCGAGGTGAGCCCGCCGGATGCCGATCCGCTTGGTCGAGCCGTCCACCGGGATCTCGAGCCAGCCGTCGTGGCACAGGGGCAGGTCGTACTGGCTGATCTGGTAGTTCTTCGCCAAGTCCGGGTAGAAGTAGTTCTTCCGGTCCATCTTGGACCAGCGCGAGATGGTGCAGTTCAGCGCCAGGCCCACCGCCACGGCCATGTCCACCGCCCGCCGGTTGACCACCGGCAACACGCCCGGCATGCCCAGGCATATGGGGCAGACGTTGGTGTTGGGAGCCGCGTGAAAATTGGTGCTGCACCCGCAGAACATCTTCGACCGCGTGGCGAGCTCGACGTGCACTTCCATGCCGATGACAGGTTCGTAGTTCATCGTGATTCCTCAGGCCACGGGGGCCAGCCCCAGGTCAAAGCCGCGGCTCTGCTCGTAGGTGTAGGCGACGCGGGTGATGGTTTCCTCGGAGAAGGCCTTGCCCATGATCTGCAGGCCCACGGGCAGCCGGTCGTCGATGAAGCCGCAGGGCATCGACAGGGCCGGGATCCCGCCGAGGTTGACCGAAATGGTGTAGATGTCGCTCAGGTACATCTCGAGGGGGTTGTCGGTCTTGGAGCCGATCTCGAAGGCCGGCGCCGGCGTGGTCGGTCCCAGGATCACGTCGCACTGCTCGAAAGCCCGGTCGAAATCCTGCCGGATCAACGAACGCACCTTCTGCGCCTTCAGATAATAGGCGTCGTAGTATCCGCTCGACAGCACGTAGGTCCCCAACAGAATCCGCCGCTGGACCTCCGGTCCGAATCCTTCCGTCTTCGACTTGGTGTACAGCTCGGTCACGTCGGTGGCGTCGGGCGCCCGATAGCCGTACCGCACGCCGTCGAAACGGGCCAGGTTGGCGCTGGCCTCGGCCGTGGCGATGATGTAGTAAACGGCGATGGCGTAGTCCGTGTGGGGCAGGGATACCTCGACCACCCGGGCGCCCTGCTCTTTCAGCACCTCCACGGCGGTCATGATCCGGCTCGCCATCTTCTCGTTGAGGGCGTCCGTATAGTATTCCTTGGGAAGGCCGATGGTGATGTCCTTGACGTCCCGGCGCAGCGCCTTCGTGTAGTCGGGCACCGGCAGGTCCACCGACGTGGCGTCCCGCGCGTCCCGGCCCGCCAGCACGTTCATCATCAGGGCCATGTCTTCCACGGACCGCGTGAAGGGGCCGATCTGGTCCAGCGACGAAGCGAAGGCCACCAGCCCGTACCGCGAGACGCGCCCGTAGGTGGGTTTCAATCCCACGCAGCCGCACAGGGCCGCCGGCTGGCGGATCGAGCCGCCCGTGTCGCTGCCCAGCGATACGGCGCACTCGCCCGCCGCCACCGCCGCCGCCGAACCGCCGCTCGACCCGCCCGGCACGCAGGACAGGTCCCACGGATTCCGGGTGATCTGGACCGCCGAGTTCTCCGTCGACGACCCCATGGCGAACTCGTCCATGTTGACCTTGCCCAGGAACACGGCGCCGGCCTCTTCCAACCGGTTCACCACGGTGGCGTCGTAGGGGCTCTGAAAGCCGCGGAGGATCTTCGAGCAGCAGGTCGTGGTCCCGTGGCGCGTCGCCAGGACGTCCTTCAACGCCACCGGAACGCCGGCCAGGGGGCCCACGTCGTCGCCCTTCTGGATGCGGGCGTCCAGCTCCTGGGCCCGCTGGCGCGCCAGGGGTTCCCACAGGTCCGTATAGGCCTTTACCTTGTCGTCGATTGCGCGAATCCGTTCGAGGAAGCTTTCCGTGACAGCCGAAACCGTCGTCTGCCCCGCCCGCACGGCGTCCCGGATCTCCCGGGCGCTTTTGTCATACCAGGTCTGGGTCATGGACTACTCCTGATCGAGGATGCGCGGCACCAGGAAGTACTCGCCATCGGTCTTGGGCGCGTTCATCAGGGCCTTTTCGCGGTCCAGCGACGGCTGCACCTCGTCGTCGCGGAACACGTTGATCATGGGGACGGCGTGCATCATGGGCTCGATGTTCGACGTGTCCAGCTCGTTGAGCTTGTCCATGTAGCTCAAGATATTGTTGAGCTCCCCCGCGAGGCGCTCCTTGGCGTCCTCGCTCAGCGTCAACTGGGACAGACCGGCCACGTACTCCACATCCGCCTTCGTAATCTTGGCCATATTTTACCTTTCGCTTCCTCGGGGCATAGATCGCGCCAATGGTACCACAGGCCCCGCCCCTTTTCCAGAACCAGAACCCCCTCGGCGCGCCTTTTCCGCCGCTCGAGGAGATCCCCGAGCGCCTCCGCGAAAGCCCGTCCTCGCCGTTCCCTGAACGCCCGCGCACCGCACCGGCGCACCAAACCACGCGACCGTTCCCGCATCACCGTCCGCAGAGGAAAATTCCCCGAAGGGGATACATAGATTAGCCCAGGGTCAGCGAGCGTAAGCGAGCGCCACCCTGGGTTACCACCACCCACCCTTCTTTTCCCCAAAGGGGATGCATACGCAGTGATATAGGCCAATCATTGGGCGGGGCCGTCCCGCCACCGACATCCGCCCCACCCATCGCAGGACTGCGAGGACTGCGCTAGACAGGGCCGTGAGGGTGCCCCTACCCGTCATTGCGAGGAGCGAACTCATGTGCAAATGCTTACAAGGGGCGGATGTACGTCGGTTCTGCCTTCACCGTCTATGGGCGCATAAACAGAGCGACGCGGCAATCTTTACCTATGGGATGGCTGGGACTTCGCGCACATGGATCACCGGCTCA
>CAYVOE010000178.1:0-9893 GCA_964452795.1 uncultured Nitrospiraceae bacterium | reverse complement strand
ATGGAATCCACGAGGGCCGCTCCTCGCAATGACGGGGTATGTCATTGCGAAGGAGCGGGTTGAGCGCAGTCCTCGTAGTCGTGCGACGGGGAGGGACATGGCTCATGCATCTGTCGAGCGCAGTCCTCGTTGTCCTATGACGGGCGGAGCCGAAATCGATCCCGGGGCGGTCCCGCCCAATGGTCTACCCATATCCCTGCGTATGTAACACGCCCTAGAAAATGGCCGCGGCGAAGCCGGTGGCCAGGAAGCCTCGGTAACGGTCGAAGAACACCCGGGCGTTGGGCACGAGGGCGCTGTAGGTGGGTGACTGTGCCAGGGCCTGCTGGAACTCGTTCGCGCGGGCATTCAGGGCCGGACCGTCGGGCAACCCGATGGATTCGGCGATGGCGCGGATGGCCGCCGTCGTCGCGGGATAGTACTCGAGGTCCGCTCGGACCGCCTGAGGCGCCGCCTGATACACCTGCTGCATCCGGGTGTCCATGTCGATGGCGTCGGCGGCCGTGGCGCCCTGGTCGGTGATGCGGTCGAGCAGGGTGATGACCTCGGCGAACAGAGCGCCGTTGACGGGGTCGGCGGTCTGCCAGTCGGCGAACCGCCGCACGGCCGTCGCGGTCGGGAGAGCGGGATCCCAAAGGAACTCGGCCAGGAGGAAGGTGCCGGCGTAGCGCGACCAGGCTTCAAGGCGATGGCCAAAGGCGCCGCCGAGATTGCGGCTCCGCGTGGCGGCGGCGGTGCCGGGCATCCACCGCAGATGCGGCGTCGGGAAGACGTACCCCGTCTCGGGGTTGGACGCAAAGATGAAGATCTGCGTGCGGAAGCCCATGTTGCGCTCCATCAGCGGGCGCGTGGTGTTGTTGTCCGGAGCTCCGACGGCGGTGACTTCCGTGTACTCGTCTCCGAAGAGCTGCTGAATCGCCGTGTTCATGTCTTGTCGGTAGCTGAAGCCCTTGAGCGATTCCCACAGCCAAATGGGCCAGAGGTTGTATTCGACGGCCGCGTCGGGGTTGTACTCGCGAAACAGGTCGGAGAATTCCTTGAGTTGCCGGGCGAGGATGGCAGCCTGATCCTGGAGACAGCCCGTGGGACCAAACCGGTCGCACCAGCAGCCGCCCGGATCGTAGAACCAGATCTGGATGGCGTCGGCCTCTTTGAACCACTCGAACTCGGCGCGGGCGAGTTCCTCCATGAGGTCCCAGCTTCCGGGCGCGCTGGGGCAGGCGACGGGGAAGCCGTGGTCCACATATTCGATTTCGGCGTGGTATGCCGGGTTCGCGTCCCACACGTCGCGGGGAAAGAAAGTCGGACTGTACATGTAGGTGACCTCGAGGCCGCGGCGATGGGCGTAGTCGATCATGCCCTGGATGCCTTCGTGCACGCTCTGGCTGACGGAGGTCTGGGAAAGGGCGGAACCCGGATACATGCTGAAGTCGCTGACCCATACGTAGAAATAGACGCGGTTCAGCTTGGCCAGGACCAGCTTGTCGATGTAATCCTCCCACCGCGACGCGGGCCACTCGTGGGGCGTGATCTCGGGGATGTTGTAGCCGACGTTGATGTACTCGCCGCGTACTTCCAGGGCCGGCGCGTCGAACAGATCGGGCGCGGCGTCGTCGGGCTCGTATTCGGGAAAGTCGAGGTAGACGCCGCCCGTACCCACGCGCAGGCGCCGCTCGAGTTCCGAGAGGGCGTAGACCGTGCCCCGGGTCGAGCCGCCGGTCACGTAGAGCCGGGTGCGTCCCGATTCCATCGACAGGGAGAGGAAATGCCCTTCGTCCTTTTGGAAGGGTTCGAGGCCGGCGAAATGAGGGTCCGTCCGGTCGGAGGTGTAGTAGGCGTCGAGGACGGGATCGTCGCCGGGAACGGCGATGTGGATGGCCCGCCGCGGCGTGCCGGCGTCGTCGCGGATGAGCGCGCTTCCGCCGAGGGCGGTCACTCGATCCTGGAAGTGGGCCAGCGCTTCCGCCACGGGTCCGTCCAGCACCGTGGGCGCCGCGATGCGGAAGGTGCCCAGGGGCACCCGGGCGCCGCGGCCCGCGATGATCGGGTCGGTCCCGTCGATCACTTCCTGACCGTCGAGGACGCCGTCGCCGTCCGTATCGGGCACGGTCGGCACGGTGTTGAACCGAGGCTCGGCCACGTCGGCCAGGCCGTCTCCGTCGCGGTCGACGGGAATGCCCAGGACCGCGTTGATGACGAGTTGCAGGTCCGTGGCGTCGACGACGCCGTCGCCGGTGAAATCGAGACCGGCCTTCTCGCCTCGGCCCAGGATTCCGTTGATCACCAATTGCACGTCAATCGCGTCGACTCGACCGGATTGATTCGCGTCGCCCACGAGGGGAACCGCCGACGCGGCGCCCGCCAGGAGTCCCGCCGCCGCGCCCAACACCACCATGAAACGCATCGGACACCTCCAGTCTGCAATGGGGCCGGGGCCCGCTCGTCGGGGAGACGGGCCGACCCCGGCCGTAACACGTCAACGGAATCGAGGGTCAGGGCGGATCTAGCTCACCCAAGTCATTCGGTCGATCGAGGCCGCCAGGTCGCTGAGCCATCGCTCGGCCGAGATGGGCACGGGCAGCTCCGGCGACGGGTTCGGCCGCAGTCCCGCGGCGACCCGGGCCGCCGTTTCCTTCGTCAGCGTTACGGGCAGCTCCGGCAGTTGCGCGTCGGGCGGGTTCTGCTCGTGCCAGTAGCTGTGGTTGTCCATCCAGGCCAGCACTTCGGCCAGGGCGGGCGCGTCTTCCGCCACGACGACGAGCCGGGCGAAGTCCTGCAGGAGGGCGGCGAGATCCTGATCGGGATCCTCGAGCAGCCGACCGTAGACGTAGGTGTTGGCGATCTGCAGGTAGGGCAGGTAGAGGTTGCCCATGACGCGGTCGATCCCGGCGCCGCGCAGCGCCCGCAGCATGGCCTGGATGTAGCGGGCCTCGCAGTGGACGAGACCCCACTGGGGACGGCGTCCCACGTCGTCGTCCATCACGAAGTGGGGCCAGGCCATGATCTGCCGGCCCGCGTCGCGCACCTTCCGCAGATCGGCCTCGGTGGGGAACACGGGCGTCTTCGACTTGCCGCCGTAGCTCTCGTAGGCCAGGGGACGGTACAGGTGATGGCACGGCATCGCCAGGTGGACGTTGTCGGGCATGGAAGGCAGGGCCTCGATGACCTCGCGCGTCCCCACGATCTCGCCGTCGAACACCGTCTTCCAGCCTTTGGGGATGGGATTCTCGCCCCAATACGAAATGCACCAGGTGTTGGCGTAAACCCGTGACCGGGGATTGAGCTCCCGGGCCTTGTCGGAGAAGGCGCGGACGTAGCGGAGAAAATCCGACACGTTGCAGACGCCGCAGTGGCACGCGCCCCAGTCCGCCGGAAACTCGTCGAAGAAGTCGGCCTCGCGGTACGTCTCCATGTACCAGGACTGGAGCGCCACGGTCTTCTCGAAGTTGGCAGGGTCCTGGGGACAGAGCATCACGGCCCGGTCCTTCAACTGGTGGCTGGGCGGCTCGTCGGGCGGCACGGTGCTGACCACGGTATTGGTGAGCAGGTAGCCGAATTCCATGCCGTACTCGTGGGCGAGGTCGAGGATGCGCAGGCGGTTGGCAATCTTCTCCCGCTCCATGTCGGTCGACGGGATGCGGTTGAATTCGAGCATGGTGGCGAACTCGATGGCGTTGATGCCGCAGGCCCGCAGCCACTCGACTTCGCGCCGCCACTCCGCTTCGCCCCAGTACAAGGGCGCATGGTCCTTCGGTTCCACGGTGAAACCGTCGTGAAAGTAGACACCGCGCATGGCGAATACCTTCGATCTCGTGGGATCAGGGGTCAAACTCGGTTCCTCCCCGGCCGCGGCCGGTCCCAGGCCCGCCGCCGCCCCGGCGGCAACCAGACCCGACTTCATGAAATCTCGTCGATTCATTCTCAGAAGTTTCCTCAGTCGAAGCGGATGTGCAGCACGTAACGGCTCAACTCGGAATCCACGTCGAGGACCTTCGACCCGGCCGCAAAGCCCGGCACGGGCACGGGTTCTGCGTCGTACCCGTCCGACACGGCGAGGGCCGCCACGGGCCGGGTGAATTCGATGCGCGTCGGCTCCGTAACCACCCCGCGCAGGGCGTTGGCGTTGGAGAGGTCTCCCGCGCCTTCAACGGCCAGGATGGCCCGGCCCGCCGAAACCGTGCAGAAAGACTGGCCCCCGATGGAGATGGCGCCTGTGCCTTCCACCAAAGCGATGCCCGCCTCGGTGTCGTGGACCATCGCGAAGGTGTTAAGCCCGAGGCTCACGGCCCGGGAAAGTCCCACCTCGACGGCGGGCACGGCTTCTTTTGCGCGCAGCACGTAGAGCGTTCCGTGGAGGGTCCGCCGCGGCAACAGGTCAATGCCTTCGCCCGGCGTCACGGCGACCCGCTCGATGTGGGCCGAATTCCGCCAGCCGGCATCGTCTTTCTCATAGACCTCGACCCCGCGGCCGCGCAGGGCCTCGAGGGCCGCCTTCCCTTCTTCCGTAACCACGCCGGCCGGGCAAATCACCACCCGGGCGGAATCCGGCAGGGACGCCAGTTCGGTCTCCCGCCAGACGCCGAACAGCGCCTTCTCCTGGGACAGCTCGTTCATCGTCGCCTCGACGGTGACCATGGCGATGGAGAGCTTCGGGTCCGGGGCCAGTCCGGGCACCACGACGTAGGTCCGTTCCGGCGTGGCCGCGCGGGCCAGTCCGGCGCCCATCCGCCCCAGTCGGCCGAGGGCCTCGGCGGCTTCGGCGGTGAAGGGCGTGCCGTGATAGATCGATCCGTAGCCGGTGCCGCTGGGGTGGCCGCACAGGCCCACGCCCTTGTCGGTCCATACGGTGCCGAAGGTGTTGTAGGGCGGGAACCAGCGCGGGTCGGGATTCTCGACCAGCGCCTCGCGCAGCGGCAGCGGATGGAAGCAGTGTTCGCGGGCCAGCCAGCTTATGCCCCATTCGTACGACATGGCCGCCGCCGCGCCCGCCCCGAGGGCGTTGTGGACGTTGGCGTCGTAGTTCTCGGGGTTGTTCCAGCCCAGGGCGCCGAACTCTTCGAGGATGATCGGCTTGTCGATGCAGGTCGTGTCCATGTACCGCAGGGTGCCGGAGGTGCGCTCGGGCATGTAGCTGTGCCAGGGCACGATGTCGCCGTCGTAGTTGCACACGAAGTTGTCGCCTCCGTCCTCGGTCGAGAACATGTAGCCGGGCAACACCGGCTGGCGGGCGCCCGCGGCGCGGATGGCCTCGGTGAGCTCTCGGGCCCAGCGACGGAACAACAGGCTGTCGCGAAGGGCGCCGGACTCCATCTGCGCCTCCGGCCAGGCGGCCACTTCGGGGTCCATCTGCGACAAGTCGGGGTCGCGCACATAGGCCTCGTTGGCGAGGTTGAACACCACGTTCCCCGCGTCTTTCCAGCGCCGAGCCACCACGGCGGCAAAGGCGCGCTGATGGTCGAGGTGGCGCAGCGACAGGCTCACGAGGTTGAAATCGCGGGGGTCGCGGAAGTCCCAGCGGACGTGTTGCCCGTCGGGGCCTTCATAACCCATCTCGCGGGTCCACTGGGTGAACAGGCAAATGTCGAGGACAATACCGTGGCGGGCGGCCTCGACAATGGCGGCGTCCATGGCGCGGAGGACCGTCTCGTCGATGATGGGGTCGATCCAGACCCGCGCGATGCGGTATCCCGCACGACGGATGCCCTCGAAGTCGGACGCGGCCTGGAAGGGCCGGTAATCGCGCCAGACCCATTCCCACCAGGACGACGAGGGGTAGTAGTGGGTGCCCGCCCAGAAGGCGTCCTGGCCATCGATGCGGATGCGGGGCCCGTCCACGGCGACGATGTCGGGGGTTTCAACCGAGCGGCCGAGCCGCATGAAGCCGATGTCGCGCCGGTCGAGGACCCGCGGCTCGCCCACCACGGCCAGCAGCTCCGCCCGGTCGGGATCGGCGAGAACCTCGACGCGCACCTGCCACAGGCCCGGTTCGGACCCGGGCACGAAGTCGCAGACGGCCTCGGTCTCGTCGCCGCCTTCCGGGGCGCGCCGCGCCGTGGTGATGGGCGTGAAACCGTCCGCGCCGGGGGCCTTGGCCGAGAACCGGATGACGCAGGCCACCGCCTCATCGCGGTCGTTCCTCAGCCGAACCCGGATCCGGACCCGTTCGCCGTCGTAGTAGGTGGCATAGTCCGTGTCGCAGGCCGTCACCTGGAGTCCCGTGCGCAGCCGCGCGTCGATGGAGCCCAGCAGGTCGGCCCAGGCCTCGACAGACAGGGCCTCCGCCGGCTTGTCGAACAGGAACAGGAAGAGCTCGGACCCGGCGAAGCGGCGGGCCGCCAGCGACGGCGCGTAGTAGCTCATCAACACGCCGGGATAACCCACGGGCCGGCCCACGCGGTCGCGCGCTTCCAGTATGGGCAGGAAATCCGCCCGGGGTTCCTCGTCGACGTTATGCTTCGGCAGATCCTTGGGAGACAGGATGAAGGCCGAGTGAAGCGTCGACTTTTCGAAGGCCAGCTCGGGCAGCGGCAAGGGCGAACTCGCCGCGGGAGCCACCGCCAGCGCCGCCTCGCCCGCCGGCCGATACGAGCCGAGCCACAGGTCCGGGGGAAGCCCCTCCGGCGAGCCGATCCACACCGCGTCGTCGCCCTGGGCCATACCCTGCAGCAGGGCCTCGGCGTCGAGCTCCGATCGGGGCACGGTTCGGAAAGTTTCGGGAATGCGGTCGGCCAGCGCCGACAGGAGTTGTTCGTCCGCAATGAGCCAGGTCATGGATCCCTCTTCGACGGCCGCGTCTTCGGCGGCCTGTGACGCGCCGGCCGCCAGCGTGCAGGCCAAAACCGCTCGAGCGAAAGTTTTCATGGCGGATGCCCTCAATGCCGTGGTTAATCCCCGCGCTATTTCAACTCGTCGACGGCTTTGCGCATGGACTCGATGAGATGGGGCGTGTAGGTTTCGACCAGGAAGTATCCCTCCTGGACCTGCTCGAAAGGCGTCTTGCCCTCGCCCTTGTACTCGCGGCGACCCAGGGCTTCGTTGACCACCGGCGAGTCGAGCTTCTCCAGGGCCTCTTCCATGCGCTCCCAGCGCCACATGTTCTTGTAGCCGTGCTGCTTCTGCCAGGCCTCGGCGGCCTCGACGAACCCGAGCAGGCTCTGCCCCATCCGGGCGCGGTCCTGCGGCTCGGCGAACACGGCGGTCCGGAAGTTCTCGAGCGCCGCCCGAAGCCGAAGCTGCATCACGAGGTCGTTGACGAAGCGCTGCGGATTGCCGAAGAGCAGGCCCTTGAGCGGCCCGGGCGTGAGCTGGGCGCCCGACAGCGCCGAGAGGGCGTCGGCGGCCGCGGTCATGGCCTTCTCATCCTCGCCGGCGAGGGCCTTCCAGCCGTCCACGACGGTGCGCCCCTGGCCGGGGATCAGCTCTTCCGCAAAGGCCACGTAGTCCGCCTCGGACACCGGCTTGCCCTGGGCGCCGCGGACGAAGGCGAAGGTGTTGGGAAGCTGCACGCAATGGGTCTGGGCATTGCCCATGGTGCCCCGGGCGCCCATGTCGTTGCCGGAGTTGTAGGCCGAGTCGCCGCCGTAATTGGTCATGGGGAAGGAAGGCTCGCCCTCGATGGCGGCGTACCGGTACGACATCACCCGGTCCGCCATGCCGAGGTTGTCGGCCACGCCGGGTCCGCGCCCGCTCGCCAGACCCCAGGGCTCGGGGTTCTGCCGCGCCAGGAGCCGGATCGCGTCTTCCACCTCTTCCTGAGACCCCCACTCGAAGTAGCCGGTCTCGTAGTACTTGCAGTACGACTCCCACCCGGCGTGGATCCAGTAATAAATCTCGATGCCGGGACGGAGACGGTCGAACATCTTCCGGTGCGCGTTCAGCAGGTAGGCGAAGTCCACGTTGGTGGCGCCGGGATAGCCCCCGGGATCGCTGTCGATGATGAGCACCCCGTCGGCTTCCTTGACGGGGCGGAACAGCTCCTCGCGCCAGGCCAGGAGTTCACCCAGGGCCTGCGGATCCTGCACGTCGACGCGCCGGTCGGTGTAGAAGAAAGGTCGCTCCTGGAAGGTGTACTTGGCGGCCTCCTCGTCCTTCGCGGCGGCGTTGGGGCTCAGGGTGAGAAGCATCTTCATCCCGAATTCCTTGTGCCCCATGTCGATGACCCTGGCGATCTTGTCGAGGTTGGCCTTGTCGCTCTCCGTCAGCGGGTTGGGCATGGTCTCCATGACGGGCCAGATCAGGACCGTGTTGTAGCCCAGACGCTTGAGGCCGTCCATGTATCCGCGCCAGTCCTCGAGGGTCCAGGTGCGCGCGGCGTAGGGGTGGTTATACGCCCAGTGCTGATGCACGTACATTCCAATCATCTTGTTGCTCATGGGTTCTCCTTCAGCGTAGACGGAACAAGCGGCGCCGACCGCCAGGGTCAGCGCCCATACGGGGTTTGCGATGAAACCCCGACCGATCGAGAAGCGCACAGGCTTCCTCCCTTTCAGACACGTTTCGAGCGTTGGAGTCAGAATTCAGTCGCTCCATGCGGGGGCCGACGGCGCACCGCTATCGAGTCTCTGCCTTCAACTGTTGAGAGGCCTGCTTCATGGCCGCCATGAGGCGCGGGGTGTAAGTCTCGAGCCGCGCAAGGCCGTTCTTGACCTTGTCGAACCCGGTGGGGCCGTCGGCGGTCCAGGTCAGGGTGTCGAGGGTCTCGTTGAGCACGGGCATGTCGAGCTTGCGCAGGGCCACGTTCATGGGCTCCCAGTACCAATGGTTCTTGTACCCGTGCTTGCGCTGCCACGCGTCGATGGCCTCGACAAAGTCGGAGAAGGTGCTCGCCACGAGGGCCCTGTCCTGCGGGTCCGCGTGCACGGCCGTGTGGAACCGCCACAGGGCCGCCGCCGACCGCAACTGCAGCACGAGGTCGTTGACGAAACGCTGGGGATCGCCGAAGAGCAGGCCCTTGAGCGGACCCGTCTCGAGGGTCTGTCCCTCGAGGGCCGCCAGCCGGTCCGCGGCCGCGTCCATGGCCTCGGCGTCCTGGCCGACGAGGGCCTTCCACCCGGCCACCACCGTCTCGCCGTTTCCGGGCAGCAGGTCGTTGGCGAAGGCGACGTAGTCGGCCTCGGTCAGGGGCAGGCCCTGGGCGCCCCGGGCGAAGGCGAAGAGGTTGGGAAGCTGCACGCAGTGGGTCTGGGAGTTGCCGAGGACGCCCTGCGCCCCGACCTTCTTGCCGCCTTCATACGCATGCCCGTCGTCGAAGCGGGTCATCGGGAACGACGGCTCGCCCTCGACGGCGCCGTAGTTGAAGGCCAGGACCCGGTCGCCCATTCCCACGGGCTCGGCCGCTTCCGGTCCCTTGGATGTCGCAATGAACCAGGGTTCGAGATTCTGCTTCTCGAGCAACTGAAGGGCTTCGTGGGTCTCCTCGATCGGCGGGAACACGAGGTCGCCCGTCTCGTAGAAGCGGCAGTAACCTTCCCAGCCGAAAGCGTGCCAGTAATACAGCTCGATGCCGGGCCGGATCTTGTCGAGCATCCGGCGGTGGGCGTTCAGAATGTAGACGAATTCGAGGTTCGTCGAGCCGGGGTATCCGCCCGGGTCGCTGTCGATGACGAAGAGCCCGTCGGCCTGGCCGAGGGGCCGGAAGATCTCTTCGCGCCAGGCCATGAGCTGACCGAAGGCCACGGGATCGCCCGGGTCCACCCGGTCGTCGGTGTGGAAGAAGGGCCGCTCTTGAAAGGTGTATTTCACCCCTTCCTCGCTCTTGGGCGACACGTTGGGGCACAGAACGATGTGGACCTTCATGTCGTAGTCGCGATGGGCAATGTCGATGACCCTGGCGATCTTCTCGAGGTTGGCCTTGTCGCTCTCCGTCAGCGGGTTGGGCATGGTCTCCATGACGG
>CAYVOE010000177.1:0-9917 GCA_964452795.1 uncultured Nitrospiraceae bacterium | reverse complement strand
GCAGATGCTGGGTGCCATCATCAAGAGCTATTTCGCCGAGAAGAACGGCATCGACCCGGAAGACATCTTCAGCGTGTCCATCATGCCGTGCACGGCCAAGAAGTTCGAGTGCCAGCGCCCCGAGATGCTCAACGACACCGTACCCGACATCGACTCCGTGCTGACCACGCGCGAACTGGCCCGGATCATCCGCATGCGCGGGCTCGACCTCAACGGCATGGCCCCGGAACCGGCGGACATGCCCTTCGGCGAGCGCACCACCGCGGGCAAGCTCTTCGGCGCCACGGGCGGCGTCATGGAGGCGGCGTTGCGCACGGCCCACTACCTGCTCACGGGGAAAGAGCTGGCGGACCTCAAGGTGGACGCGGTGCGCGGCCTCGACGGCGTCAAGGAAGCCCGGGTGCAGGTGGGCGACCTCGAGGTCGGCGTGGCCGTGGCGAGCGGGCTCGGCAACGCCCGACGGCTCCTCGACGAGATCAAGGCGGGGCGTCGAGACCTCCATTTCATCGAGGTCATGACCTGTCCCGGCGGATGCATCGCCGGGGGCGGCCAGCCCATGGGCACCAACCTCGACAACGTGCGCGCCCGCATGCAGGCGCTGTACGCCATCGACCGCGACGAGCCCGTCCGCACGTCCCACAGCAACGAGTCGGTGAAACACCTGTACGAGGACTTCCTGGGCGAACCGCTGGGCGAGAGGAGCCATCGCCTGCTCCACACCCACTACGCCAAACGGGAAGTGATGGTCTAGCGATTGGAGTGGGGGAGGGGCCGGCGGACGGGACGAACCCCGTTCACGGCCCCCGACACCGTTGAGTCGCGGACGGCGACGACCGACGACGGTTGAACGCCGACAACGGGAAATCGACGACGCGCCATGTCCGATGCACCGAAAACCTTTGCGCTGGTGTCGACCATCCGGGACTTGTGCCGGGTGTGCTACACCTGCGTCCGGGAATGTCCGGCCAAGGCCATCCGCATCGCGGACGGTCAGGCCGAGGTGCTGCCCGACCGGTGCATCGGCTGCGGCAACTGCGTGCGCGAGTGCAGCCAGCGGGCCAAGCGCGTCGCCCGGTCGGTGGAAGACGTGGAGCGGCTCCTCGCGGGCCCGGCGCCCGTGGCGGCCGTGGTGGCGCCCAGCTTTCCCGCCGAATTTACCGAATGCGACCCCCGGCACTTCGTGGGCGAGCTGCGGGCCCTGGGGTTCCGCATCGTCGCCCAGGTGGCCTTCGGCGCCGACCTGGTGGCGGAACGGTACCGGCGGTTGATCGAGAAGAACCCGGACAAGCGCTACATTGCCACCACGTGTCCCGCCGTGGTGGCCTACGTCGAGCGCTATCATCCGGGGCTGGTGGACGCCCTGGCTCCCGTGGTGTCGCCGATGGTGGCCATGGCGCGGGCCTTGCGCGCCATCCACGGGCCGGACCTGCGGGTGGTGTTCATCGGGCCCTGCATCGCCAAGAAAGGGGAGATCCTCAGCAACGGGCGCGACGTCGATGCCGCCCTGACCTATGCGGAGCTGCGGGAGATGCTGGGCGTGCGCGACGTGCTGCCGCCGTCGGTGGCGCCGTCGGAATTCGACCCGCCCCATCCCGGACCGGGGACGCTGTTCCCCATCTCGCGGGGGCTGCTCCAGGCCGCGGGGATCCGCGAAGACCTGATGCTGGGCGAAGTGGTGGCCGCCGGGGGGCGCGGCGATTTCGTCGAGGCCCTCAAGGAGTTCGAGACGGGCGACCTCGACATGCGCCTGCTGGAACTGCTGGCCTGTGAAGGGTGCATCATGGGCCCCGGCATGAGCGGCGCCGCCACCCTCTTCGGGCGCCGGGCGCGCGTCAGCGCCTACGCCCGGGAGCAGGCCCTTCGCCTGGACCGGGAACGGTGGCGCGCCGACATGGCGGGCCTCGCCAACCTCGACCTGTCCCGCGGATTCAAAGCCCGGGATCGCCGCCTGGCCGCGCCGTCGGAAGAGGAAATGGCGGCCATCCTGGCGCAGATGGGCAAGTATCGGTGGGAGGACGAGCTGAACTGCGGCGCCTGCGGGTACGACACCTGCCGGGAACACGCCACGGCCATCTACCGCGGCCTGGCCGAGAGCGAGACCTGCCTGCCCAACACCATCGACCGATTGCGGCGGGCCGTGGCCGAACTGGCGGTGTCGCGCGACGAGCTGGCCCGGACTCAGGAGGCGCTGGTGCAGTCCGAGAAATTGGCGAGCATGGGGCAGTTGGCCGCGGGCATCGCCCACGAGCTCAACAATCCTCTGGGCGTGGTGCTAATGTACGCCCACCTGCTCCAGGAGGAATACGGCGAGAACCCCGCCTTCTCCGACGACCTGGACCTGCTGGTCGAGCAGGCGGACCGGTGCAAGCGGATCGTGGCGGGCCTGCTCCACTTCGCGCGCCACGACAGCGTGGATCGACAGTGGATCGACGTCCGCGACGTCGTCGATCAGGCCCTGCGATCCCTTCCGGCGCCGCCGTCGGTCGAGGTGGCCGTCGAGCACGACGTCGAAGACGCCTCGGCGGAACTGGATCGGGACCAGATCGTCCAGGTGCTCATCAACCTCTTCGGCAACGCCTTCGCCGCCATGCCGGACGGCGGTCGGCTCACGGTGCGGACCGGCGGCGACGACCACGTGGTGCGCTTCCAGGTCTGCGACACCGGAACGGGGATTCCCCGGGAGGCAATGGGAAAGATCTTCGAACCCTTTTTCACCACCAAGGAAATGGGCAAAGGCACGGGGCTGGGCCTGGCCGTGGCCTACGGGATTGTGAAGATGCACCACGGCGACATCGCCGTGGAGTCCAACGCCGATCCTCAGGCCGGGCCCACGGGCACCGCCTTTACCCTTACCCTGCCGCGCCGGGCGCGGGAAGGGGATTCGCAAGCAGCGACCTAGGATTGGCAACGGGCCGTTGGCCGCGAGCCGACGGATAGCATTGTCCCGGGGGGACGTTAAGGAAGCAGCGCGATGCATACGACAAACCACACGATCCTGCTGGTCGACGACGACGAGGATTTCCTCCTCCAGCAGCAGACCCAGCTCGAGGCCTGCGGCTATACGGTCGTGACGGCCGAGACCCGCAAAAAGGCGGAGGACGTCTTCGGCAAGTCGAAGCCGGACCTGGCCATCGTGGATCTGATGATGGAAGACATGGACGCGGGGCTGTCCCTGTGCCACGCGATGAAACGGGACCGGCCCGACCTGCCCATCATCCTGGTGTCGTCGGTGATGCACGACACGGGCATGGGGATGGACGTGGCCACCGACGAGGAGCGGTCCTGGATCAAGGCCGACGCCATGCTCGACAAGCCCGTCCGATTCGAGCAGCTCCAGCGGGAGATCGATCGACTCCTGCGCGACTGACTCCACCGAGGGCTTGAATCGCGGATGAGGCAACCGTGCGAAACCCCGGAGACGGCGAGTCTTCTCCGGGGTACGGGCGGCGCGCCGTCCGCACGAGGTGGCGCAGCGGAGGTCTTTCCGCTACACTCCTCTTCGAAGGGTAATCACAGGGCCTGGTGGAGCGGCCACGCTTCCACGCTTCGGAGAGGAGGTATATCCATGTTTTCCCGCACTGTCCGGCAGGGGTTCACCCCGCGGCTTCGTCGCCGCGCGTGGGGAGCCGCATTGGGGTTGTGGGCGCTGGGTCTGGGGTCGCTGGCCGCGGCCGCCCCGTTCAACGTCTACCTGACCTATCGCGGCGACACCAGCCGGAGTATCGTGGTCAACTACCACCTGGACACGCGCCTGCGCGACGCGCCGGAACCGGTGGTCTACATCGACTCCCAGCCGCGCAACGGCAACAAGGACCAATACGCCACCCGGGTGACGGGCCAGAAGTCGGAGATCCCCGCGTTTCCGATCTACCGCACCCTCAACGCGGTGGAAGTGACCGGGCTCGAGCCGGATACGGTGTACTACTTCATCGCGGGCGACGACACCAGCGGATATACGGAGGAACGGTCGTTCCGCACCGTGCCCGCGGGCGACGAGGCCTTCCGGTTCGTGACGGGCGGCGATATGAACGTGACGCCGCGGACGGAGCGCCTCCTGGCCCGTGCGGGCGAACAGGATCCCCTGTTCTGCGCCATCGGCGGCGACATCGCCTACGTGAACGGCCGGGTCTGGGAGTACGCCAAGTGGGATCGCTGGTTCGAGAACTACGACAAGTACATGCGCACCTCCGACGGCCGCATGATTCCCATCCTGGCCGGCATCGGCAACCATGAGACGAACAACCTCCCCAGCGAGAGCGCCGAGGTGAAGGCGCCCTTCTACTCCGCCTACTTCGGACGGACCCAGTCCGACGGCAAGACCTATTTCACGCAGCGGTTCGGACAGAACGTGCTGTTCGTGCTCCTGGATTCGGGCCACATCGCGCCCCACGGCGGGGACCAGGCGAGCTGGTTGGCCGAGACGCTGGCGGCGAACGAGGGCGTGCGCTACAAGTTCGCGCTGTACCACATTCCCCTGTACCCCAGCCACCGGGACTACGACGGGAGCGGTTCCGTCGCGGGCCGCATCTATTGGGAGCCCTATTTCTCGGCCTACGGACTCACCACGGCCTTCGAGAACCACGACCACTCGTTCAAGCGCAGCAAGCTCCTGTTCAACGGCAAAGTGGACGACGAGGGCGTGCTGTACCTCGGCGACGGCTCCTTCGGCGTGGACCCGCGGCCGGTGGACGACGAGCTGCGGCCCTACCTCGAGAAGCAGGCCTCCCTCGGCCACATCTGGGTGGTCGACGTAAGCCCCGACGAGGTTCACTACCGCGCCATCGGCGAAGAGGGCGAGCTGGTGGACGAGTACCGGCACTCGGCCCGGGAGCCCGAACCGGCCCTGGTCGCCGCGACTCCCTGACCTATCAGACCCGCGAAATGAAAAGCGGCCCGGTCGGACATCCCGGCCGGGCCGCTTGCCGTTCAATGGGCGCTACTTGATTTTCACTTCCTTGCCGGAGGCGGCGGAGCGATACACGCCGTCGAGCATCTTCTGCACGGCGAGCCCGTCTTCGCCCGAGGCCTCGAGCGACGACCCCTTCATGCAGGCGTCGACCCAGTTCCGCAGCTTCAGGCTGAACAGGTAGTTAAAGGACGTGTCGGAGCCCACGAAATGGGGCGAGACGTTGACCATGGTGTCGGCCCGGTCGGTGAACAGGGCGGGCGGATCCCACTGGCCGCCGCCCTTGTCGCCCACGAACGTGAAGTTCCACACGTCCTTCTCGATGTGGGCGGCGAAGCTGGCCTCGATCTGCAGGATGGCGCCGTTCTCGAACCGGATCTGACCAATGGCTAGGTCTTCCACCGTGTAGGTCTTGTAGTCCCAGTTGGGCCAGGGGCAGACCACCTTCGACGGCTTGTTGCCCATGTAGGTCCAGATGTTGCCGGAAGCCGCCACGGGCTTGGGCGACCCCATGAAGTAATGGGCCATCTCAATCACGTGGACGCCGATGTCGATCATGGGCCCGCCGCCCTGGAGCTTCTTCTGCCCGAACACGCCCCAGTTGGGGATGCCGCGGCGACGCAGGGCCTGGCACTTCATGAACATGATGTTGCCGAACTCGCCGGTGTCGCGGGCGCGGACCAGGAACTGGGTGTTCGGATGGTAGCGGTACTGGAAGCCCACGGCGAGCTGCTTCTTGTTCTTCTTCGCGGCGGCCACCATCTTCTCGCACTCGGCCGGGGTCATGGCCATGGGCTTCTCGCACATGACGTGGGCACCGGCGTTGAGGGCGTCGACGGTGGGCGCGGCGTGCACGCCGTTGGGCGTGAGCACGCAGACGCCGTCGGGCTGCACCTCCGACAGCATCTTGCGCCAGTCCTTGTAAAGCTGGGTCACGCCCCAGGTCTCTTCAAAGGCGGTCAGCCGTTGCGGCACAATGTCGACGCCCGCCACCACCTCGACCTCGGGCATCTCGCGCAGGGCGGCCATGTGGGTCCCGCTGATGCCGCCGCAACCGATGATTCCGACGCGGAACTTCTTCCCCTTGTACTCCTTCTTGCCTTCCGCTATGCCCAACGATTCCGTACTGACACCTTTGTCCGCCATCGCTTGGTTTCCCTCTTGACTCCGGACCAGGCCCCGAGGCGCGCGCCCGCAGGCCGGGTCCAACCCCATGCCCCCGCTCAAGTCGGCAAGGCATTCCAATCAGAGCATAATGTACCCCTTTGCGCCCACGGATGCCAGAGGAAAAATCGTCGCCCCTCGCTCCGCCGAGGCGTTCGAGGAAACTCCCGGCGGCGGATGAGGATTCTACCCAAAGGCGGTATCCTGTACGGCGCAACGGAAAGGATGGTGCCGTGGGCATGATAAGACATTTCGCAACGATGGCCTTGCTGTGTGCGGGGGCGGTGGGGATGGGCTGCGCCACCGCGGGCGATCCGGTGACGGAGCCCGAGCCGATCAATCCGGCGCCGGAACTCACCGCAGACACCGCCACCCTCGGGGAGGCCCTGCGCCGCTTCGGCGAAGAAGGCGGCCGCGGCATCGTGCTGATGAAAGGGCTCGAGGATCGGCCGGGGACCCTGCCGCGCGATCGCAAGCCCGAATCCGTGGCCCATCACCTGGCCAAACAGGCGAATTGCGCTGTCCAGGAGCTTCCGGGGTACTACTTCCTCTATCCCACGGAGGAGCCCTACGACGTTCTGGCGGCCTTCAGCCTCGAGGGCCGCCTCGACCCCGCCTACGACGACGCGGAGGCGGCGATCTCCTTCGGATCGGGCACGCGCCTCTTCGGCGCCCTGGCCATGCTCGGAGAGGCCACGGGCCACACCTTCGTCGCCGACAACTCCCTCGCGGAGCTTCAGGTGGGCGAACTGGTGCTGGACCGGCTTCCCCTCGAGCGGGCCCTCGAGGCCCTTCTCAAGTCGGCCCGCATCGCCCGGCCCAACGTGGACAGCACCGACGAATACATCTTCATCTCGGGTCAGGTGAACCGGAACCCCCGGAGCCTCCTTCTGAACGCCGACGGACTGACCGCCGAACAGCGCGCCCTCCTCGACAAGCGGGTCGACGTCTATCTGCCTCAGCGGCCCCGGGAAGGGGCGCGCCTGATGCTGGGCGTGGCGGCGGCGCCCCTGGGCCGGACCGTGAGCTCCCTGTCGCGGCAGCTTGGCGTGAACATCGAGGTCGAGCGAGGTTTGGAGAAGCTTCCGGTGAACCCGTCCGTCTTCCGCAACGTGCGCGTCGAGACCGCCCTGGACCTGATCGTCCGGCAGTGGCTCGAACCGGTATTCGGCTACGAGGTCACGCCCGACCTGCGCATCCGGATTCGGACGCGTCCTCCCCGGACCGACGACGTCAACTCCAGCTCAGGACGAGCGGCAGTCCCAGGATTCCCCGGATCAGTGACAGGATTTGCTGAATGAGCAGCATCAGGTACGCCCGGAGGAGCGCAAAGGGCGACCGAGGCCCCGGCTCGCCGATGGTGATGCGGATCCGGGCCGTGTTGTTCGTCTCGTCCGATTCGAGCACGTGATTCTCCGGATCCACGACGGACTCGAGCCAGTACTCGCCGGGAGGCAGGTCCGTGATGTCGATCCACTGATCCGGCAGGTTTTTGGTGTACACGTCCTCGAAGCCCACCGAGATGCCCTGCCGCAGCCCGTCGCAGTCGCCGTACTGCCCGGGGTACACGAAGTTGGGCAGGGTGTAGTCGTAGACCTTGCTGTCGCGCAGGCAATAGCTCGTCTTCACCCCCCGGGCCAGCACCTCTCCCGGCTCGCCCGTGAAGGTGATCTCGCGGATCCGGTATTCCGCCCAGTTCTCCACGTGGATGTGGTTGTGTTCCTCGTGATAGACGAAGCGTCCCGACGGATAATCCGTGTAGGTGCCGTCCGAGTTAAACACCCGCTGCATCACGTCCTGGGTCCCGTCCGGGTTGGCCGGCACCACGCCGTACATGTGCAGCACCCCCAGCCCGATGTTGGGCGTCCCGTTGGACAGCCGCAGGTGGATGCGACCCGGCTCGATGTCGTCCACCACCTCGTGATCGCTGAGAAAGGCGGGGTTGACGATCATGTCCGGACGCCACTCTTCCACTTCGCCCGCTCCGGCCGCGCCGGCGAGCCCTATCGACAGGATGGCCCAATAGATACGCACGAGGGAGTTCTCCAAGAGGCTTGCACCCGTGAACCTTGTGTTCTCCAGCGTATCGACGGCGGCTCCCGTTTTCAAGAGGTTCGCGGAGGCCCACCCTACGGAGAGCGAGGGGAGGGGGCGCGAAAAACGCCTGTTTTTGGGTCCTTCGGCGCCCTCCTCGGGAGGGGCGCTTCGACCCTAGCCGGATATTCGTGTTTTTCCTAATTTCGGAATCAATCGCACTATAGTAGAGGTGATTGACTTTGCGCGTATCGACCCGCTAAACTTCCGCCGACTAGTGGAAGGATGTGGCCTTGTTGCAGAATCCCCTGCAGTAAGGTCGAAACTGACAACGCGGAAGCCTCATAGGGGAGATCCGAAATGGACAAAGGTATCAACTTCGACGATTTCACAGATCCGGGTAACATTCTCTTCTGGCTGACCATCTGGTTCACGTGGCCCTTCGTGCTCCTGTACTGGGTGCTCGGCGGTTTCTAGCCGTTTAGCCGGCAAGACAATCTCTGGGCGCGCCTTGGGGTGCGCCCCTTTTGGTTTACGCGGCGGCAGGCCCGAAGGTTTGCCGCCGTCTTCACTTCACCGCCCTTCTGCCTCGTCTTGATTCCGCATTTCCCGGGAATCCCGCACATCGCCCGCCCCGTCCCACGGTCCGCGCGACGCCGCGCCCCGCTCCACGCCGTTCATTTGCAGGAAAGGGCGCCAATTTCGCATACTGCACCGTCCTGGGGGATTAAACACACCCGAAAGAAAGACGGAGATCATGAGCGAAGAACGTTTGATCGTGGGGTTGCCGGCGGGTTCATTGGCGGATCCGTCGCGCGGGGGGAGCCTTGTCAATCTGTTGAAGAACGCGGGCTTCGCGACCAAAGGCTATGAACAGGGCGGACCGAGCAGCTTTCCCATCACAACCTTTCTGATGGGCTGGGACGGACGGCCCCAGGAATTCGGCGCCCAGTTGGCCCTCGACGAGATCGACGTGGCCATCAGCGGCGACGACTGGATCCGCGAGCGCGTCCTCGAGTTCCGCTACGAGTACGGCCGCGAGATCGAGCTGAAGAAGGTGCTCGCGCTCCAGCGCGGCCAAGTGCGGATCGTCATCATCTGCAACCCCGCGAGCCACGGGTCCTGCGACGCCTGGCTCACGGACCTGCTGACGCGCAAGCCGTTGATCAGCATGGTGTCCGAGATGCCCTACCTCGCCCTGGAATGGTTCCAGAACAAGACGAAGGAGCTGGGCTTCGCCGAGTCGCACTCCGAGTTCTCGGTCCAGAAGTTCAAGACCCCCCCGCGGATCGAGCGCGGCATCGTAATCTACGAAACCTGGGGCAAGACCGAGGCCAAAGTGTTGAACGGGTCGGTGGACCTGGGCCTCGAAATCACCCAGACCGGCAGCGCCATCCGCAACTACGGGCTCCAGATCATGGACGAGATCATGAAGTCCGAGGCCGGCATCTGGGTCAATCCCGCCCTCGAGAACCGGCCCGAGAAACACGAGCTTGCCCGCATGTTCCTCCTCAACCTCTACGGGTCCATCTATGCGGAGAACAAGGTGCTTCTGTTCTTCAATGCCCGCAAGGAGGACGTGCCGCGGCTCCTCGAGTACCTCGAGCAGAACCGGCTGTTCGCCGACGAGCCCACCATGAACGAAGGGGTGGACTTCACCGAGTTCAGCGTCCAGATGAGCAACGCCAGCGTCCAACTGCCCTTGGCCAGGGCCCGGTATGAGTTGGCGAAGCTGGGCGCGACGCACATCGAGACCGTGCCGCTGCACTCGGCCATCCCCGGACTCAACGTGCTGGAATTCTAAGGGGACGCG
>CAYVOE010000176.1:9630-9944 GCA_964452795.1 uncultured Nitrospiraceae bacterium | reverse complement strand
GCGATCACATGTGCAAATGCTTGCGGTAGGTGTATTTACAACGATCCAACCCATACAGTCTGTGAGCGCCCCTGCAGGAGCGACGCGGCAATCTCACCAGTAGTACGACTTCGCATCTTAGTCAAAGGCTCAGGTGAGATTGCCGCGTCGCTTATGCGAGGGCGCACATCGAAGGCATGGGTGCATCCAGAGGCTGTTCCTCCGTTTGCCTGTACCCCCACAGGAGTCCGCTCCTACTCCGAAAACGGGGCTTGAACCTGCGAGAACTACTGATACTGCGGCGCAGTGTAGAGCGTTTTCATTCATCGTGGCGG
>CAYVOE010000176.1:6924-9620 GCA_964452795.1 uncultured Nitrospiraceae bacterium | reverse complement strand
CCCCCACAGGATCCCGCTCCTCGCAATGACGGGGAGGGGTAAGGCTCATGAGAGTATCGAGCGCAGTCCTCGCAGACTTACAACGGGTGGGGTGGATGTCGATGCCGGAACGGTCCCGCATGATTGCCGGCCTGTAGTGCTACGTATGTATCCCCTTCGGGGGAATTCCGCGGGGCCGGGACCAACCCCGTGATGCTCGCGTGGTTCATCGGGACGGAGCGCCATGCATCCATCCCCTTCGTTGGACTTTCCCCAGGCCGAACTCAGTCCGGGGGCGGACGCGCAAGGGACGCGGGAAGTCGCGATGTGGGGTGGGGACATGGGGATGAGTAAACGCGGGCGCACGGTTACGCCGTGAGCGCTCGCGAAACCCTCTTCCCGGTGTTGGGACAGCGCCTACTAGCGGGGGCCGGGTTGTTCGCTATCGCGGTCCCGATCGTCCTCGTCGAGGCGCTCGGGCTGCGGGAGCAGGGGTTCTTCCTCGGCCGGCGGCGGAAGCTCGGCTTCGTCGCGGTCCGACGTCAGGAGGGGCTCCTCCTCGTCTTCGGGCAGGTAGGTAACCTGGGCCTCTTCGGCGGGCTCGTCCACGGCCGGAAGGGGCTCGTCGACTTGGAACGTGTCCCGCTCGGCGTCGAAGGGGCGGTCTTCCGCGCGGAACGGCTCTTCCCAGGGAGACGACGAAGACGCGGTGTCGCCGGACTCGACGGGTTCCTGGGAGAGGGGGACGCCGTACGCGTCCTGGGCTTCGGCGGTTTCTTCGCGGTCGGATTCCGGGGTCGCGGTCGACGACGCCGGTTCGTCGTCGATAAGGCCGAGGCCCGCGGTACGATCCGCCTCGACGTCGTCCGTCGCCTCGGCCGGAGTCGGCTCGTCGAGGGGCGTCTCGGCCGGCTCGAGGGGCGCGGCTTCGGCGGACTCGGACGCGGGCGGCTCGAAGCGCTGCTCCTGGGTTCGGGCCGCCTCGGCGAGCATTTCCTCTTCGGCTTCTTCGACGCCCTCGATGGTGGTGACGGGTCCCATGCCGACGGGCGAGGCGCCCAGGCCCGCCTGGGCCGGCGCGGCCGTCTCTTCGGGGATCTCCATGGGCTTCTTGAGGTCCACGACGATGCGGCTGACGTCGAGCTTGATGCTGGTGACTTCGTCGACGCCCAGGATGTGGACGGCGGTGTTGCGCAACTGGTTGCTGACGCGGCGGGCGATCTCGCGGGCTCCGACGGCGGGAAGCTTGTTCAGCACCACGTCGGCGGCGATTTCGACCTTGCGGTTTTCGTCGACGGGAACGACCCGGGCGTGGATCTTGTTGACCTCGGGCATCTTGCTGACCACGCGGTTGAGGGTGGCCTCGACGCTGTCCAGTTGAATGGACACGTCGCCGTGAGGTCCGGCGAAGGAAATCTGGCGGCCGCGGCGCCGGCGCAGGGGCGGGAGCAAGCCCACAATGCCGACGAGGACGAGGAGGATGCCGCCGGCGACCCACACGAGCTTCTGGAGCCAGGGACTCCATTCCTGGAAGGTCGTGACGGTGCGGTCGAAGATGAGGGGGAATACGTCGGTCCACAGCTCGGCGAGGAGCAGCAAGCCCAAGAGCAGAACCAGAAAGCTGAGAAGCTTGTACACCAATGTCTGCAGCATTCTCATGAGACGGCTCCCCTTTCGTAGAATCGGCGCTCGGGCTTCGGGACTTCAAACCCGGTGATGTGGACGTTGACCGATCCGACGGGGCGGTCGGAAATCCGGCCCACGCCCCGCAGCACGGCCTCCTGGATGGATGCGCTCAGCGCGTTGAGGTCTGCCCCGTATCGTACTACGACCGAGACGGCGATTTGAAGGCTGCCGTCGCGGGCGAGGCGGGTCTTGACGCCGCAGCCGCGGCACAGGGGCAGCCGGGCGGCGAGGCCGCCGTCCATGCGAACGACGCCTTCCTGAAGCTTGGCTTCGTGGGCCGCGACGCGGGCGTAAACAGACAGATCGATGGGCTGACGCCCCAATGCAAGTGTACCGCTCATAGTATACGTGTCAACCTCGTGGCGCGGCGGCCCCCGGGAGCGGATGAACGGCCAACAGCCCTACTTGGCCCTCGGGACGTACTCCTCGATGAGATCGGGCCCGATGTCGCCCCGGCGAAACCGGTCGCTTCGGATAATCCGGGCGCACAGCCGCGCCGTCGTTTTCACGCCTTCCGTGGCGAATTCGTCCAGTGCACTCGCCAGCCGCTGGATGGCCTCTTCACGGTCCCGTCCGTGAGCGATGACCTTGGCCAGGAGCGAGTCGTAATATCTCGGGACCGTATATCCCGAGAACAGGTGGGTGTCGACGCGTATCCCCGGCCCCCCGGGGATGTGGCACCGGCTCACAAGGCCGGGGCTCGGGGCGAAATTGGCTTCGGGATCTTCCGCATAGACCCGGGCCTCAATCGCATGACCCGACGTATTCACGGAATTGTACCCCAAGGCCTCGCCGGAAGCAATTCGGATTTGTTCCTTGACCAGGTCGGTGCCGGTGACCTCTTCGGTGACGGGGTGCTCGACCTGAATGCGGGCGTTGAACTCGATGAAATAGAACTGGTTGTCGGGGGCCAGCAGGAACTCGGCCGTGCCGGCGTTGGTGTAGCCGATGGCCTTGGACGCCCGGATCGCCGCCTTGGACATCTTGGCCCGCAGCGAGTTCGACAGGCGCACCGAGGGGGTTTCCTCGAT
>CAYVOE010000176.1:0-6914 GCA_964452795.1 uncultured Nitrospiraceae bacterium | reverse complement strand
GCGCTGGATGCTGCACTCGCGCTCGCCCAATGAAATCATACGCCCGTGGTGGTCCGCCAGGATCTGAAACTCGATGTGGCGGGCGTCTTCGATAAACTTCTCGAGGTAGACCCCCGCGTCGCCGAAGGCCGACTGGGCTTCGGCGGACGCCATGGACAGGGCGTTCTTGAGGGCCACGTCGTTGTGGGCGATGCGCATGCCCTTGCCGCCGCCGCCCGCGGCCGCCTTCACCAGGACGGGAAAGCCAATCTCCTTGGCGATCTTGAGGGCCTTGTCGGGATCGCTGATGACGCCGTCGCTGCCGGGAACCACCGGCACGCCGGCCGCCTTGACCTTGGCGCGGCACGCCGCCTTGTCGCCGCTCAGGGAAATGGCTTCGGGGCTGGGCCCGATGAAGTTGACGTTGCATTCGCGGCAGATCTGGGCGAACTTGGCGTTCTCGGAGAGAAAGCCGTAGCCGGGATGGATGGCCTGGGCGTCGTAGATCTCGGCCGACGCGATGATGCTGGGGATGTGCAGGTAGCTTTCGCTCGCCGCGGCGGGCCCGATGCAGATGCTCTCGTCGGCCAGCGACGTATGCAGGCAATCCTGGTCGGCCTGGGAGTACACGGCGATGGAGGTGATGCCCATCTCGCGGCAGGCGCGGATCACGCGCACGGCGATCTCGCCCCGATTCGCTATTAGAACTCTGCGAAACATGGGCGGTCAGACTTGGTCGATGGGGCGCACGGCAAACAGCGGCTGACCGTATTCCACCGGCTCGCCGTTCTCGACCAGCACCTTGACGATGACGCAGGGGAACTTGGCGGTCACCTCGTTCATGAGCTTCATGGCCTCGACGATGCACACGGTCTGCTGCTCGTCGACCGTGTCGCCCACGGCCACAAAGGGGGGCTCGCCCGGAGCGGGCGCCGCGTAGAACACCCCCACCATGGGGCTGTCGATGGTCACGAGCCCCTCGTCTTCCTTCTTGGCCGGCGCGGGAGCGGTCGGATGGACCGACGGCACGGCGCTCTCGTGGAGGACCACCTGGGTGCCCCGGACCTCCTGGGGCGGCGCCACGGGAAGGCTTCCCGAGTACGACACGACGGGCCGGGCCTTGCGGAGCCGCATCCGCCGCCCGCTCTCCTCGATCTCGATCTCCGAGAGGCTCGACGTTTCGAAGATGCGGATCAGGTCTTGAAGCTTGTCCAAGTCCACCAGCCAACCCTCCTTGGGGGCGCTCATGCAGGCCTGCATGATCAGCTCACTCGTTCGATGTAGTCGCCGGTCCGCGTATCCACGCGGATCACGGTCCCCTCCGAGACGAAGAGAGGCACCTGAACGACCGCCCCCGTCTCGAGGGTGGCGGGCTTGGTGCCGCCCGTGGCCCGGTCGCCCTGGACGCCCGGGTCGCACTGCGTGATCAGCAGATCCACGAAGAGGGGGATCTCCACCATGATGACCTTGCCCTTGTGGAAGACCAGGGAGACGTCCATGTTCTCCTTCATCCACTGGTGATTGTCGCCCACGACGTCTTCGCCGACGGCAATCTGGTCATAGGTTTCCTTGTGCATGAAATGATACAGGTCGCCGTCGTGGTAGAGGTACTGGTACGGCTCGGACTCCAGCCGCGCCGCCTCCATCCGTTCGCCTGCCCGGAAGGTCTTCTCGATGACGCGCCCCGTCAGCACGTTCTTGAACCGCGTGCGAACGAAGGCCCCGCCTTTACCGGGTTTGACGTGCTGGAATTCGACGATCTCGTACAGTTCGTTGTCCTGTATGACGACCAACCCGTTGCGAAAATCCGCTGTGGAAATCATCCCGCCAAAATCCTCAGTTCCTTAGGTGCGGCCGTCAGGATCTCGCACCCGGTTTCCGTTACTACCACGAGATCCTCGATCCGAACGCCGCCGCGCTCGGGCAGATAGATGCCGGGCTCGACCGTAACGATCATGCCCGGCTCCAGCACCGTGTCGGATTCCTTGTTGAGTCGGGGCGCCTCGTGGATTTCGATACCCACCCCATGGCCCAAGCCGTGACCGAATCGCGGGCCGTAACCCGCTTCCGCGATGAAGTCGCGCGCCACGGCATCCACTTCACGGCCCCGCATCCCCGGGCGCACCGATTCGAGGGCGCGCCGTTGAGCCGTCAGCGTAATTTCGTAGATTTCCTCGAACCAATCGCCGGGGATGGTACCGAATGCATAAGTACGAGTCAAGTCTGAACAATAGCCATCCATCCGACACCCGAAGTCAAGAAGCACGATGTCGCCCTGCTCCAGGGGCTTGTCTCGCGGCTCGCCGTGGGGCAGGGACGACCGCGCTCCGAACAGCGCGATGGTGTCGAAAGACGGCCCCGAAGCGCCGCGCCGCTTGAATTCATACTCGATCCGGGCCGCAAGTTCCCGCTCCGTCATCCCCGGCTTCAGATCCTCGATGACATCCGCCAACACGCCCTCGGCCAGGTTCGACGCGCGCCGGATCCGGTCCACCTCGTCCGCATCCTTGACCAGGCGCAGGGCCGCCACCAGATCGGGCTGCGGCACCAGCTCGCCGGGATAGGCCGCCTGCAGGCCCTCGAGCAGCTCGACGGTCGTGTAGCCGGGCTCGAAGGCCACCCGTTCCACCCCGAGCTCCCGCAGGGTCTCGCCGACGCGCTGCACGAACCTCCCCGACACTTCCCGGATCTCGTACCCCTGCACCTGCTGTCCCGCCTGCTCGGTGTAACGGAAGTCGCAGAGGAAGTAGGCCTCGTCCGCCGTGATGACCACCCCGCTGGTGGTCCCTCGAAATCCGGCGAGGTACTGGTTGGTGGGCGGCGCGAGGCTTACGAAAGCGTCGCACCCGGCCGTGCGCAGTCCTTGACGCAACGCGTCGACGCGATTCTCCATGTCAGTGCCTTTCGTGCGAGAACATCCCGGATTAACAGCGGCAGTAAGCCGCAAGTGTGCGGCAGTAAGCCGCAAGTGTGCGGCAGTGAGCCGCGGGTATGCGGCTGTGATCCCCGATTATGGCCGATTCCCGGGCCCCGATGAAAGCTTCCCGCCATACCGGGCTCCACCCGACCCTATTGGAACCGCAACGGCGCGAAATAGCGGGGCTGGTGGAAGTTCAGCTCTTCGCCCAGGGGCGCCCAGGCGGCCCAATGAGGATGGGAGGTCTCGTCGCCGCATTTGTAGAAATTCCCGCGCCATTCCTGTCCGGCAAGGTCGCCCAGGGGGCCCACATAGGCCTCGAACACGCCCCAGGGCACGGCGTACTCGATCGTCCAGACCGTCTCCTCGACGCGCTCGGGCTCCACCCGCCGGGGCAGGGAATGGTAGATCCGGACGGCGCCGCCCTGTCCTTCCGGCACGAAGGTGCGTTTCTTAAAACCGTCGGGCGTGCGCGTGGGATCCTCCACGTAGGACAGATGAAGCGTGCCCCCGCAGTTGGTCTCGAAGTTGAAGTAGCCGAGGTCGGGCCGGGGCCGGACGAAGCATTCGACGCACGAATCCAGGCAGACCGGACCGTTGTATTCCGTATGAACGGCCCGCACGTATCGGTCGTCTACGCGAAACGCCACATACAGCGCCTCGTCGTCGTAGAGGACGCGGGCCTGAACCCGGGGCCGGTGGTCGCTGCTGCGCGGATGAAACCACGCGACGTCGAGGGTGTCGGCCCAACTCCAGGCCGGGCCGTGCCAACGCCCCTCGAGCTCCGGTCGGACGGTGACGCGACGGATGGTGTACTGCGGCTGCCGCATTTCGGTCGGATCTCCTCCCCAAATCCCGCGGATGACTGCCCGAAACATCCTACCCCACCTCAACGCCCGGATTCATACCGGACAGTGACATCAGCGTCCTCGCCCAAGACAAAAAAAGCGGAGAACCTGGCCGGGACGGCCAATCGGCCTTCGCGTCAAGATGAAATTTGACAAACCTTTGGGGCGTTTCTATAATCACCGATTCTCCTTGATCGCCTCGGGCGGGCGATCAAGGCGGGGATCTCAGTTCCACGACGTCGAAGAGGTTTCAATGGATTTCAGCGGACGCTTCTCGGAAGGGTTGTCTTTTGACGACGTCCTCTTGAGACCCGCGCGCTCGAACGTCCTCCCCCGGGAAGCGGACCTGAGCACGCGGTTCACGCGCAACATCCCCATCAACGTGCCGCTGTTGAGCGCCGGGATGGATACGGTAACGGAGGCGCGCCTGGCCATCGCCATCGCTCAGCAGGGCGGGGTGGGCGTCATCCACAAGAACCTGTCCCCCGAGGAGCAGGCCGGCGAGGTCGACAAGGTCAAGCGGTACCAGTCCGGCATCATCACCCATCCCTTTACGCTCACGCCGGAACACAAGGTGCAGGACGCCGAAGACCTCATGGCGCACTACCGCGTCTCGGGCGTCCCCATCACCGACAACCACGGCAAGCTGGTGGGCATCCTCACCAACCGCGACCTGCGCTTCCTGGAAGACTACAGCATGCCCATCCGGGAAGTCATGACCAAGGACAACCTCGTCACGGTGCCGCCGGGCACCACCTTCGACGAGGCCAAGGCCCTCCTTCACAAGCACCGCATCGAAAAGCTCCCCATCGTCGACGAGAACGGGATCCTCAAGGGCCTCATCACCATCAAAGACATCAACAAGGCCCGCGACTATCCGCAGAGCTGCAAAGATCCCATGGGCCGGCTGCGGGTGGCGGCGGCGGTGGGCGTCGGCCAGGGCGAACTCGCCCGGGCCCAGGCGCTCGTGGACGCCCACGTGGACGCCCTGGTCATCGACACGGCCCACGGCCACACCCAGGCGGTCATCGACACGCTCAAGATGCTCAAGGAAGCCTTCCCCGACACCGATATCGTGGCGGGCAACATCGCCACGGCCGAGGCGGCGGAAGAGCTCATCGCCAGCGGCGCCGACGCGGTCAAGGTGGGCATGGGCCCCGGATCCATCTGCACCACCCGCGTGATTTCGGGGGCGGGGATGCCCCAGCTCTCGGCCATCCTCGAGGTGGCGGCGGCGGCGGCCGAGCACGACGTGCCGGTCATCGCCGACGGCGGCATCAAGTATTCGGGCGACATCGCCAAGGCCATCGCGGCGGGCGCCGACAGCGTGATGATCGGCAGCCTCTTCGCGGGCACGGCGGAAAGCCCCGGCGACACCATCCTCTACGAAGGCCGCACCTACAAGGTCTACCGGGGCATGGGGTCGCTCAAGTCGATGCAGCGCGGCAGCAAGGTGCGCTACTTCCAGGTGGAAGAGGACAACAGCAAGCTGGTGCCGGAAGGCGTGGAAGGCCGGGTGCCCTACCGCGGTCCGCTGGCCGAGTACGTGCACCAGCTCCTGGGGGGCGTCCGCGCGGGCATGGGCTACTGCGGCTGCCGCAACATCCATGAATTGCAGACCAAGACCCGGTTCGTGCGCGTATCGGCCTCGGGCCTCCGGGAAAGCCATCCGCACGACATCGTGATTACGGAAGAACCGCCCAACTATCAGGTGACTCGCTGACTATGCAGGGGAGAGGGAAGCCCATTGTCGTACTGGACTTCGGGGCGCAATACAGCAAGCTCATCGCGCGCCGGGTCCGCGAGGCCAACGTTTTCAGCCTCATCGTTCCGTACAACGTGTCGATCATCGAGCTCAAGGCCCTGGACCCGGCGGGGATCATCCTGAGCGGCGGCCCCGCGAGCGTCCACGCCAAAGACGCCCCCCTTCCCGATCCCGACGTCCTCAACCTCGGCGTGCCCGTCCTGGGCATCTGCTACGGCGCCCAGCTTTTCGGCCAGATGCTCGGCGGCAAGGTCGAGCGGGCCCGGCGCCGCGAGTACGGCATCGCCCACCTCGAGCACACGCAGGACAGCGGCCTCTTCGACGGCATCCACGAGCGCACCCAGGTCTGGATGAGCCACGGCGACGCCATCTGCGAGTTGCCCCAGGGGTTCAAGGCCATCGGCCGCACCGAGAACTGCCCCTACGCCGCCATCGCCCACGAGGAAGCGCGGTTCTACGGCGTCCAGTTCCATCCCGAGGTGGTCCACACGCCGGAAGGTTCGCGGCTCCTGTCGAACTTCGTTCACAACATCTGCCGCTGCGACGCCAACTGGACCATGGGCTCCTTCGTGGACCTCGCCATCGAGGACATTCGTAAGAAAGTAGGCGACGGCCGGGTGGTGTGCGGCCTCAGCGGCGGCGTGGATTCCAGCGTGGCGGCCGTGCTCAGTCACCGGGCCATCGGCGACCACCTCACCTGCGTGTTCGTGAACAACGGACTGCTGCGCAAGGGCGAACCCGAGCTCGTGCAAAAGGTCTTCCGCGACAACTTCCACATCAACCTCGTGTACGTGGACGCCGAAGACCGGTTCCTCTCCGCCCTCAAAGGGATCACCGATCCGGAAGAGAAGCGCAAGACCATCGGCAAGGTCTTCATCGAGGTCTTCGAGGAAGAGGCCCACAAGCTCGGCCACATGGACTTCCTGGCCCAGGGCACGCTCTATCCCGACGTCATCGAAAGCACCTCGGCCACCGGCGGGCCCAGCGTCACCATCAAGAGCCACCACAACGTGGGCGGCCTGCCCGAGACCATGCGCCTCCGCCTGTTGGAGCCCCTCCGCGAGCTCTTCAAGGACGAGGTCCGGGCGTTGGGACGCGAACTCGGCCTGCCCGACGAAATCGTGATGCGCCACCCCTTCCCCGGTCCCGGCCTCGGCGTGCGCTGCGTCGGCGAGGTCACCAAGGAACGCCTCGACACCCTGCGCGACGCCGACGCCATCTTCATCGAGGAGATCAAGCAGGCGGGACTCTACGGCGCTATCTGGCAGGCCCTCGTGGTGCTGCTGCCCGTGCGCAGCGTGGGCGTCCAGGGCGACGAGCGGACCTACGAAGAAGTCTGCTCCCTGCGCGCCGTCACCAGCGAAGACGCCCTGACCGCCGACTGGGTCCGGTTCCCGCCCGACGT
>CAYVOE010000175.1:0-9962 GCA_964452795.1 uncultured Nitrospiraceae bacterium | reverse complement strand
CTTCGAATGGTGCGCCCGCCAGCGATGAAGCGGAGCGGCGCCGTGGCGGTTCCGCCCTTGGCAGGACGATGACTTCGCACCCATGGGCGGCTGGCTCATGTGAGATTGCCGCGTCGCTTATGTCTGGGCACCCCGGGATAGTGAGGGTGTGCACGCATTCAAAGGCACTCAGGCGACGTCGATCAGGGGGGGCCCGCTCCTCGCAATTACGAGGTGGGGGCGGTCGCAGGCGCATCGCATCGCCTTTTCCCGCGGATGGCGAGGGGCTCCCGTTGACGGCGGTGCCGAAGCGCTTTCCAGATCCCTCATACAGCCCTTGCCTGGTACGCGCGCGTTTGGTTTTCTTGAGCGTTTAAGTCATAATATATGTTAGAAAGGGGGAACCTTTAGCAATGGAAGTAATCATTCGCGAAACGGCGGAGCAGGCCTCCGCCCTGGTGGCCGAGATCGTGGCTCGGTCCATCCGTGCCCGGCCCAGCCTTGTCCTCGGATTGGCCACGGGCCGAACCATGGAGCATCTCTACGACGAGCTCGTGCGCATGCACGAAGCGGGCGAGGTCGATTTCTCCCTCGTCAAGACCTTCAATCTCGACGAGTACATCGGCCTGCCGCCGGAAGACAAGAACTCCTACCGCAGCTACATGAACCGGCAGTTGTTCAACCGGGTAAACATCGATCCCCGCAACACCTTCCTGCCGAACGGAATGGCCGAGAATATCGAGGAGGAGTGCGAGCAGTACGAGCGGAACATCGTGGAATCGGGCGGGATTGACCTGCAGATCCTCGGCATCGGCCGCTCCGGCCACATCGGGTTCAACGAACCCTTGTCGGCCATGCGTTCGCGCACCCGGGCCAAGGCCCTCAGCCCGCAGACGATCGAGCAGAACGCGCCGTTCTTCGGCGGGCCCGAAAACATGCCCAAACGGGCCATCACCATGGGCGTGGGCACCATCCTCGAGGCCAAGCGCTGCATCCTCCTCGCCACAGGCAAGGAAAAGGCGGAAGTGATCGCCCGGGCCGTCGAAGGTCCGGTCACCTCCATGATCTCCGCCACTGCGCTCCAACTCCATCCGTGGTGCACCGTGGTCGTCGACGCCGACGCCGCCGCGTGTCTCGAGCACCAGGAATACTACCGCTGGGTCTTCGAGAACGAACCCGAGTGGCAGAACTTCCGCTGATCGAGGGGCGAGCCTTCTTTGATTGAATAATCCGATGGTGCGACGGTTGGGGTCTGTCTTCGGACACCGGGTTTCCGCGCGAAAGAGACGTCAGCGGGACTCGGGACGCCGAACCGCCCCAATCGTCGCACCCGTGCCCCCTGCTTCCCGTAGCGGGGTCTATGCGTCTCCGGATCGTGCGAGAGCCTTCCGGCCGATGTCGGAGCGGAAATGGGCGCCCTCGAACCGGATCCGGCCGACGGCGCGGTAGGCCTTGTCGATGGCGCTCGGCACGTCCTGGGCCCGGGCGGTCACGTTTAGAACCCTTCCTCCGGCCGTCACAACCCCGCCGTCGCGCTCCCGGGTGCCGGCGTGGAAGACCACCACCCCCTCCTCGGCCTCGGCGTCCTCGAGTCCCGTAATCGCCTTGCCCGTATCGTAGGCGCCGGGATATCCGCCCGAGGCCATGACGACGCTCACGCAGGCGCCGGGGTTCCACTGGACGCGATGCCGGTCGAGCGTGCCGTCGCAGGCGGCGAGCAGGAGCGGCACGAGGTCCGATTCGAGCAGCGGCAAAACGACCTGAGTCTCGGGATCGCCGAAGCGGCAATTGAACTCGACGACCTTCGGTCCCTGGGCGGTCATCATCAGCCCCGCGTAGAGCACGCCGCGATAGGGCCGGCCCTCGGCGGCCATCCCTTCGACGCAGGGCCCCACGATGGTTCGCATGATCTGGTCGAGCCCGTCGTCCGTCACCACGGGCGCGGGCGCGTAGGCCCCCATGCCGCCCGTGTTGGGCCCCTCGTCGCCGTCGAACACCGGCTTGTGGTCCTGGCTCGGCACTAGGGGAACGACGGTGCGGCCGTCGGTCAGGGCGAGGACCGACGCCTCCTCCCCTTCCAGACACTCCTCGAGGACCACGCGGCTTCCCGCCTCGCCGAAGACCCGGTCGCGCATGATCCGATCGATGGCGTCCCGCGCCGTTTCGACATCGCGGGCCACGGTCACGCCTTTGCCCGCGGCGAGCCCGTCGGCCTTGACCACAATCGGCGCGCCGTGGGACCGCACGTAATCGTGGGCCGCCTCCGGGTCGGTGAACTCGGCAAAGGCGGCCGTGGGGATGCCGTACTTCGCCATGAAGCGCTTCGCGAAAATCTTGCTGGACTCGAGCTCGGCGGCGGCCGCCGTGGGACCAAAGGCCGCCAGCCCTTCCGCCGCGAACCGATCCACGATCCCCCGGGACAAGGGGTCTTCCGGCCCCACCACCGTAAGGTCCACCCGGTTTTCCCGGGCAAATTCGACGAGCCGGTCGAAGTCGTTGACGCCGATGTTCGCTCGTTCCGCGTGTGCGGCCATCCCCGGATTGCCCGGCGCGGCGTACACCCGGCGCACCACCGGACTCTGCGCGATCTTCCAAACCAGGGCGTGCTCGCGCCCGCCGCTTCCCACCACCAGTACGCGCAAAACCTACTCCTCCGGCTGCTCCGCGCTACGGAGAAACTCCGACACGCCCTTGTCGTAGGCCGCGATGGTCGTAAAGGCCTCCTGTGCCAGGCGGAACCGGGTCTTGAAGGAAACCTCGCCCTCGTGGGCCCGCAGTTCGTGCATCACCGTGCTGTACCGCTCGGGGTTCACCACGACCGTAACGTAGCGGAAATTCTTGGCGGCGGACCGGATCATGGCGGTGCCGCCGATGTCGAGCTGATCCATCACCTCGTCGATGGTGATCCCCGGCTGGCGCATGAGCTGCTCCACGGGATGGAGGTTCACCACCACCATGTCGATCCAACGGAAGGAGTGGGCGTCCATCTGCTCGTTGTGCAGCTTGCTGTCGCGCAGGGCCAGCAGACCGGCGTGCACCTTGGGATGGAGCGATTTCACACGCCCCCCCAGCATTTCCTGAACGCCCGTGAAATCGGCGATGCTCATGGCTTCGACGCCGGCTTCGCGCAGCTCCCGCAGCGTGCCGGCCGTGCTGATGAGTTCGACGTCGAATTCGCGCAGCAGCCGCGCCAGTTCCACAACGCCGGTCTTGTCGAAGCAACTGAGTATCGCGCGCCGGATTCTCGGCATCGATTCTCCTCCTGCGAGGCCCAAGTACCCACCGTCCCCCGAACGCGCGCCTCGGCGGCCGCGGCCGGTCCGGGCGGATCCACCCGTTCCCGCCTTTCGGGCTCCTGTTGGCCCGGCAAACGGAGTGCAATGGTAATCGATCGGGCGCGGCGGCGCAAATGAATGAAGCGGCCCCGCCGCGTTTTCATCGCAGTTTCGTCGCGGCAAAATCCGTCCGGGATGGCCCGCCATTGTGCTATCATGGCGCCAGGCAGGGGACGCGGTTGGGAGGCTCGGCGAGGTCATGACGGGACGCACGGATGAAGAACTGGCCCGGGATTACGAGGCCCTCTACCGAGACTACGTAGACCTTCTCAAGCAGGTCGAGCACCTGTCCACGCTGCGCGAGATCGGCCTCGCCATCAGTTCCACCCTCGAGATGGACCAGATGCTCACCACCATCGCCGACGTGGTCCAGGGAACGCTGGACGTGGCGCGCCTCACCATCTACGACGTGGACCGCCGCAACCAGGTGGCCCGGCCCCTCATCGCCAAGTTCGGCCACGACCCCATTAGCAAGGAGCGGCTTCAGGAGGAGGCGGTGAGCCTCCGCGAGGCCCACATGGCCGAGGCGATCCGGACGCGCCGGGTGGTAATCGTCAACGACGACCTGCGCTGCGAGGCCTACGTGCCGCTGCAGGCGCGGAACACGGTGGTGGGCGTCCTGCGCCTCGAGGACCGGCGGGACGGCCAGCCCTTTTCGGAAGACGACGCGTCTCTGTTTCAATCCATGGGCGCCCAGATCGCGGTGGCCCTCAACAACGCCCACCTCTACGCCCTGGCCGTAAGCGACGGACTGACGGGGCTCTACGTGCGGCGCTACTTCGACCTGCGTATGGACGAAGAATTCGGCCAGGCTCAGCGGTACCGGCGCGCCTTTTCGCTCATCCTTCTCGACATCGACCATTTCAAACAGCTCAACGACACCTACGGCCATCAGACGGGCGACCGCGTCCTTCAACAGTTCGCCGCCCTGCTGCGGGCCCACACGCGGCGCACGGACATTTCGTGCCGCTACGGAGGCGAGGAGTTGGCCGTCATCCTGCCGGAAACGCGGCTCGATCAGGCCGCCGTGCTGGCCGACAAGCTCCGCGACCTCATCGCCGACACCCCCTTCCTCGGTGCGTATAACGAGACCCTCGCGGTGACCGCCAGCATGGGCGTGGCGGAGTTCCGCGAGACCCAGAAATGGCCCGCCGACATGCTCCGCGCCGCCGACGAGGCCCTTTACCGAGCGAAACACGAGGGCCGCAACCGGGTGTGCCTCGCCCGCTGAGGGCGGCCGGCCCATTTGCCCTGTCTTTTCGAGGGTGGTAAATTCTGAGGTGAGCCGAGACAAGCGCCGCGCATGGCCGCGGCCGCAGCGCTCGCTTCACCAACCTCCAGTCAATCCCCCACATCGGCGGCAGTGGCCGCTCGGAGGAAAGAGTCCCATGCTTCCCGATTCGCCGGATCGCGTTCCGGCCCATACCGCCCCCGAGGTGAACGAAGAGATTCAGCGCAAGACCGTTGAAAACGTGTCCAAATATGCCCCGGGAGGACCGGCCATCATCCAGTGGCGCCTCGAGTCGCTCGACAAGGAATGGGACGTCGAACGCATGCTCGAGCTCAACGCCGGGATCTTCACCGTGCTGGGCGTGCTCTTGACGGCGGTCTTCGGTTCGTGGTGGCTGCTGCTGCCCCTGGCGGTGGGGGCGTTCCTGGCTCAGCATGCCCTCTCGGGCTGGTGCCCGCCCTTGCCGATCTTTCGGCGCATGGGCTTTCGCACCCGGGCCGAGATCGATTACGAGCGGTATGCGCTGAAGAACTTCCGAGGCGACTTCGCCGGCCTGCCCTCCCACGCGAATCCCGACGACCCCCGGTCGGCCGAACGCGTGCTGGCGGCGATGCAACGCTGACCGGCCGCCTCGCCGCGCAACGCGCTACGGGAGCCCCGTCGAGGGCGACACCCGGAGCACGCGCGTCTCGCCGGCGTGCAAGCGAAGGCTGATGAGCCGCGTGCGGGGCCATCCCACCCGGGCGTCGAAGAGGTCCTCCACGTCGAAGACCCGGCCGAAGTCCAGAGCCCGCTCCCCGGCCTCCCCGGCATGAACGGCCAGGAAGCGCGGCGCCGCGTACACCGCGTCGATGGCCACGGGCGGGGTGCGCCGCACATAGAGGTGCTGCTCGAGCAGTTGGAGGATGTCGCGCAGCACGGCGGGCGACAGGGCGGGCTCGGCGATGTAGACGGATTTCCAGCCCTCGTCGCAGTACACCAGCGCCACGCTCGCCTCGCCCGAGTCGCGGTAGCGGGCCAGGACGCTCGCGTCGGGGTCGTCGATGTAGAACAGGGGGTCCCACGTCTCGGCTTCGCCGAAGGCCTCCCCTTTCTCCGTCCATTTGCCCGCCAGCTCGAAGGCGGACCCCGATTGGGCCGCTTTCTTGAAGGCCTTGACGTTCATGCGCGTGGTGGCCGAAATCGCCTCGACGGACGCCCCTTCTTCGAAGTAGCCGGGCGCGTAGGACCACAGGGCGGCCGCCTGCTGCCGGGCAAGGATCTCGTGGAGGCGCCCCCGTTGTTCGAGCGTCAACCGGAAGACGTTCACGAACCAGTAGACCGACGCCGGCGGGGCGGTCCCCCGGAGCACGTCCTGCAACAGGCAGAAACGGACCGGCACGGCGGAGCGGAGGGCGGTGTCGCGGCACATCGGAAAGAGTCGCCCGTCCAGCCGCTCGTCGTCGTGCTCGTAGAACCGGCTTTGCTCGTCGACCACCACCATCAAGGTGGGCCGGGTATAGAGCCCTTCCGGCGCCGGATTGCCGCCGTTCTCCCCCGCTCCCGACGACCCGTCCTCATTTTCATCGAGCGACAGGTAGGCCTCGCGCAGTTCCCCGATGCGGTCCCAGATGGCCCCGTTGTGAAGCCATCCCGCGCCGTCGGGGTCCGCCCAGGCCAGGCCCGCCCCATGGGCCAGCGCCGTCACGAGGTTGCGCCGCTGGACCTGGTACAGGTCTTCCGAAGGTCCGCTCTGGGGCTCGCCGTTGGCCGATGCGTCGGCGGAAGGCGCGGCGCCCGTGCGGGTGTCGTCGACGAGAATCCAGCGCTTCCCTCGCGCCACGACCGAGTCCATAGGGCCCATGGTCCCGCCGACTCCGCCCACGCCGCGGCTCCGGTACGACACGGGGGCGACGAGGCAGTCCACCTCCGAGTCGAGGAGCCGCGCCAGGGCCCAGTGGCCCGTGTCGTTCCCCGGGAGCTCGAGGTGGAACCCGTAAGCCGCCGCGACCGCGATCTCCGGCCCGGCCAGGGATTTGATGTGCGCCGCCAGGGTCGCGAGGGCCTGGGCCGTCGAGTCCGACGTGTACTGGAGGAAATCGACGTGGCGCTGCATCTCCGGGAGCTTGAAGAACACCGATTCGGCGGGAGGCGGTTCCTCCGGCACCGGCGCCGTGTCCAGCGTCACGGCCTCGTCGCTCCAGGCCGCCTGCAGTTCGGCGTCGTTGGCGTAGCGCAGCCGAAGCCACTGGCGAAATCCCGACGCATTGTCCTGACACCGGTCATACCCTCCCGTCCGGTACCACTGGCCCTGTTCGAGCGCCGCGAGGAGGCATCCTTCGAAACGCTCCCGCGGGAAGGCCTCGTCGATGGCCGTGGCAAGGGCGGTCAGGGCCTCTTGGGCGTCGTGCAGCCAGGCCGGCGACGCCACGCACGGATAGGGCTGGCGCTCGCCTCCCACCGTGACCGTGGCCGACGCGTGTTGCTCGAGCCACGTGGCGGGGGGATTCAAATCCGCGCGGACCAGGACGGAGGCCCGGGGATTGGCCGCGAAGACCCGCCTCAGCCGGTCCACGGCCGCCGCCGTGTCGGAGGCCGAGCCCGGCCACGGCACCGGCACGGACACGATCACGCGGTTCACGCCCGCCCCCGCCGCCAGGGTCACCTCGTCGAGAAACACCGACAGGTCCGCCCCGGGAGGCGGCGACGCCATGAAATAGAGCGGAGGATTGTGGGCCTCGCCGGTCGCGGCGGACTCGCTCGGCCGGGGAGCCTCGTCTCCGAGGCCCTCGGGGTCCACTTCGGAGCCCCACAGCCTCTGCAGGTCGTCCCAATTCTCGCCCAGCCACAGGCCCGCCGCCACGGAGCCCGCAATGAGGGCCATCGCGACCACCAGACGGGCGTACGCCCCGACCGGGCTAATCGACCCGCGTTCCGACATGGTCCGAGAGCTTGCGCAGGGTTTCCGCCCGTTCGCCGAAGATGTCCAGGGCGGCTCGAGCACGGTCCAGGAACTCCGCGGCCCGGGCGCGGGCCCCCTCGGTGCCCAGATAGGTGGCGAAGGTGACCTTGCCGCGGTCCTCGGGTTTCTGGTGGGCGTCCAGCAGGTCGTCGATAATCTGGAACGCGAGTCCCAGGTCCAGCGCGAAGGATCGGAGCGCGTCGACCTCGTCCTCCGGCATGTCGAGGAGATGGCCGGGAATGTCCACGGCCACGACGAAGAGCGCGCCCGCCTTCTGTCCGTAGGTGCGCTCGAGGGTCTCGAGCGTCGCGGGCGCCTCGACCAGGCCCAGATCGGCGTGCTGACCGTGTATGATCCCCGACGGACCGATGGCCTGGGCCAGGCGCCGGACGGCGTCCGCGGCCGCGTCCGGCCGGTCGAGGGTCTGGGCGTTTCTTGCCAGCAAATCGAAGGCCAGGCCGATGAGGCCCAGGGCCGCCAGGATCGCCGTGGCTTCGCCGAAGACCGCGTGGGTGCAGGGCCGGCTGCGCCGCGACACCGCATTGTCCATCGAAGGCAGGTCGTCCAGGATCAGCGATGCGGTGTGAACGAATTCGAGGGCGCAGGCGACGTCGAGGATCCGGCCCGGCGCGTGGCCGGCCAGCACCGCCGTCTCGAGGGCCAGGATGGGCCGCAGGCGCTTGCCTCCGTCGAGCGTGGCGTGGCGCAGGGCAGCGTGGATCGACCGCGGCTCCTGGGCCGCGGGGGGCAGCCGCTCCTCGAGCGCGGATTCCACCAGGGCCCGACGCCCCTCGAGATATGCCGCGAGGTCAAGGTCTGTCATGTGCATCCTGTCGTGGCGCGCGCGTATCGGCCTCACGCCTCGTCCACCCGCAGCCATCCGCCGAAATCCGCCCGCTCCCCCGTCTCGTCGGCGTCGAAAATGCGATTCGAAGCGATGTCGATTCGTCCGGGGGGGATGTCCAGGCGAGCCTCTTCCGCGTCGAGCGTGCTGAGGGCGGCGATCGTCTCTCCGTTGACCTGTACCCGCAGATCCGTCGCGCCCAACCGAGGATAGCAATTCACGTGCGTCAGCCTCAAGCGCCCCCCTTTCCAGTCCAGCCACGCCCGGCGCCCGATGGGGCGAACCTCCTCTCCCGACGGCGATGGCCGCGGCGCGTACCAGCCCCGCTCGGGGAACTCGGTACCCGGGAAGAAAAGCACGTCTTTCCGGACCAGCGGCCAGAACCGGCATTCCTCCAAATTCTGAGCCCTTCGCCGTCGACGCTCCGCCCGGGCCGCCGGGAGATAGGCCGCCGCGTCGCCCCACGCCCGCAGATGGGCCCCGACGCGCCACCACGCCCCGTCCCGCAGCGACCGACCGAGGGCCCGCGCCTCGCCCCGCGCCAGCGCCGCCGCCACGGGAAGGGCCGACGACGCCGGGTAGTTCCGCAGCAGGACCCGGAAGCGGTTTCGCGTATTCAGGTAGTATTTTCGCCGGGCGCGCTTGCCCTGGCCCATGGTGGCGCCGAACTTGTGGCGCACGACGGCATCGGGACAGCTCCAAATCTCGTAGCCCGCGTTCCACATGGCGAGGCACAGATCGAGGTCGTCCAGGTAAATCTCGAAATCCGGGAGCAGCCCCGTCCGATGCAGCGCCGCCGTCCGTATGAAGAAGGCCCCGCCGCACACGCCGATGACCGGACGCGGCGTATCCCATTTCGGCCCGTCCAACCGGCCCAGACCGAGGTCCCAGCACGACCCGATGACCGAGCACTCGAGGCCCACGGAATTGAGGATCGTGGGGTCGCTGTAGAGGAGCATCTTGGGCGCCAGGGCGGCGACTTCCGGCCGCGCCTCGGCCGTATCCACCAGACGACGCAGGCAATCGGGCGCGGTGGCGGTGTCGTTGTTGAGCAGAAAGACGTAATCGGCGCCGGCCGCGAGGGCCCGCTCCATCCCCAGGTTGTTGGCGCCCGACCAGCCAAGGTTACTTCCGCATTCGAGGATTTCGACCCGGTCATCGGCGCCGTACCGTTCGCGGACGAACTCGACGGAACCGTCGGTGCTTCCGTTGTCCACGAGCACAAAACGTGCCGAAGGGTAGGTGCCCGCCAGCAGGGAGTCGAAACACTCCTCGAGATGCTCGAGGCCGTTCCAATTGACGATCAGCACGTGTACGAGAGGCTCGCCCATCCCGAAAGTATACCAATCGCCCCGTCGATCCGGAAAACGGCCGGGAATAGTTATGGTATCATGGGCGATTACTGATTATTGGTGAGTGTAGCTCCGCAGGCGGACATCAAGCGGCCCATGCCGCGGCGCCGGTATGCGCCGGGAAGCCGCTGGGACCGCCGCGCGGACGGAGGCGAAGGAACATTCGGTGCGGGCATCGGTTCGGGGTTCCGCGGTACAATAACGCAGGAACCTTTCCCGTGGCCCGCTCCCGATTGTCTGGAAATCCATTGCTGAATCAGTCAATGAGGATCCTTTTATA
>CAYVOE010000174.1:0-9990 GCA_964452795.1 uncultured Nitrospiraceae bacterium | reverse complement strand
TACAGAGCGACGCGGCAATCTCACCCGTGGTAGGATCCTCACTTCGCGAACAAGGATCACCGGCTCATGTGAGATTGCCGCGTCGCTTATGCCTGGGTACACATCGAAGGCATGGGCTCACCCATAGGTTGCTCCTCCGTTTGTCTGTACTCCCACAGGGGTCCGCTCCTCGCAATGACGGGTAGGCGGTACCTCGCGACCCCGTTGAGCGCAGTCCTCGTAATCCTGCGTCGGGTGGGGCGGACGCCGGTGGCGGGACGGTGTCGTCCAATCGCTGACCCGTATGCCTGCGTATGTATCCCCTTCGGGGAGCTTTCCACAGTCAGACGGCCACCCCGGGACGGGCACGGCGTTCGTCGGAGCGGAGCGCTCGCGATCGGCGCGACTTGCCTTCCGCGCGCGGAAGGGTATACTTCAAACCTGATACTCGCAGCGCAAACCTATCACAGAACCGGGAGGTTGCGGCCATGGCAGGGATTGGGCGGTGGACGGCGGTGTGCGTAATGGCGTTGGCGCTGGCGTGCGCCTCCGCGGCGGCGGATGACGGAGAGCGGGTCCGGGCCTGGGAGGGCACCATAACCCTGCCCACCTACCCCTGGGAGCCGGAGGACGTCAACCCGCACTTCCCCGAGCTGGGCGGACGCATCATCTACCCCTACACCATGCAAGACAACCTGTCCTCGAAGAAGGTGGACCGCACCTATCGGGCCCTGTTTCTCGAGAACGAGTACCTCAAGGTCACGTGCCTGCCCGAGCTGGGCGGACGCATCCATTCCGTCTTCGACAAGACCTCGAACGAGGAGATGTTCCACCTCAACCGCGTCATCAAGCCGGGCCTGATCGCCATGCGGGGCGCCTGGATCAGCGGAGGCATCGAGTGGAACCCCGGCCCCCACGGCCACACGGTGACCATCGTATCGCCGGTCGACGCCCGGCTCATGGAAGGCGACGACGGCTCGGCCTCCCTCGTGGTGGCCAACACGGACAAGATCCTGGGCACGCGCTGGACCGTCGAGCTGACGCTTCGACCCGGCCGGGCCTACCTCGACGAGCGCATCCGCATCGTCAATCCCACCGACGGCATGCACCCCTACTACTTCTGGAACAACACGGCCTTTCCGTGCCGCGAGGGCACGCGCTACATCTATCCCATGAGCCTCGGCACCGATCACAACGGGCGGGAATTCTTCAACTGGCCGATCCACGAAGGCCGTGACATGACCTGGCTCAAGAACTACGAAGACATGACCTCCACCTTCGCCTACCGGTGCGTGTACGACTTCTTCGGGGCTTACGACGTCGATGCGGACCGCGGCATCGTCCAATACGCCGACCACAACATCCTGCCGGGCAAGAAGGCCTGGACCTGGGGCCAGGCGGATTTCGGCCTCGTGAGCCAGGAGTCGCTCACCGACGAGGACGGGCCCTACATCGAGGTTCAGACCGGTCCCCTGCCCACCCAGTCGGACTACGAGTTCCTCGCGCCCCGACGGCAGGTGGCCTGGCGCGAGTGGTGGTACCCGGTCCACGGCCTGGGCGACGGCTTCGAGTACGCCACCGCCGACGTGGCCGTGCAGAGCTATCGCAACGACGGTCGTCTCGAGTTCCGCGTCCTGGCCACGGCCGAGTTCTCCGGGGCCGCGGTAACCGTGTCGCAAGGGGAGCGGACGCTCCTGCAGGAAACGCGCGACCTCTCCCCCATGTCGGCCCAGGTCTTCAGCCTCTCACCGGCGCCCGAAGGGGCGGTCGAATTTCGAGCCGTCTCGGCCGGCGGGGCCGTCCTCGCGGCGTACACATCGCCCCTGCCCATACCGCAGGAGACGGCGCCCGAGTTTCCTGCGGAGAAGAGCGAAGACGAGATGACCGTGGAGGAGCTGTACCGCAAGGCGGTGCGGTTCGACAAGGACACCAACCGCGTCGATGCACGGGCGTGGTACGAGAAGGCGCTGGAACGCGACCCGGGCCATGCCGACTCACTGCGGGCCCTGGCGGTGCTGGACATCGAGTCCGGCCGATACGCGGCGGCGCGGGATCGGCTCGACGAGGCGCTGAAACGCGCCCCGGACGACGGCCTGACCTGGTGCTACCGGGGCATCGCGGCGTTGAAGCTCGACGATGCGGAGAAGGCCGCCGAATGCGGCTACCAGGCGGTGCGCCTGCCGGATTGGGTCGGCCTCGGCTACGACATCGTCGGCCGTGCCCGGATGCGCCAGGGCCGGTTTGACGAGGCACGGCGGGCGTTCCAGCAGGCGGCACGGCACAACCCGCAGGACCTCCGGGCCCGGGACCATGCACTCTTCGCCATCTACGCTGCCGGGGATGCGGCGGCGGCGCGGCGGCGTGCGGAAGATCGGCTCGAACGCGATCCGCTGGCCCTGTTGCCGCGGGCCCTTCTCGTCCTCGCTCGCGACGGCTACGAGTCGGTTGTGGAAGAGGCGCGCCGCGACCTCGGCGAGTACGAGTACGAATGGCTCACTACGGCCCTCGACGTGGCGGACCTGGGTCTGATGGAGGCGGCGGCGGCGCTGCTCGAACGCGTCGCGCCGGAGCCGCGCGATCCCCTGATTCTGTATCACCGCGCCCTGTGGCTGCAGCAGTCGGGACGCGGTGACGATGAGGTGGACGCACTCCTGCGACAGGCGGCCGCCTTGTCGCCGGACTTCGTATTTCCGTCTCATCCGCAGTCGCTGGACGCGCTCCAATTCGCGATCGAGCGCAACCCGCGCGACGCCCGGGCCTGGCTCTACCTCGGCAACCTCTACGGGGGGCTGTGCCGGGTCGACGAGGCCGTGCCGTGCTGGGAGAAGGCCTGTGCGGAGGAACCGGGCCTCAGCGTGGCGTGGCGCAATCGCGCGCTGCACGCGTGGAAGAAAGGCGAGGACCTCGAGACCGCCAAGGCCCTGTATGCCAAGGCCATCGACGCCCGGCCCGACGACGAGGTGCTCTACCACGATCGGGCCACGATCCTCATCGCTCTGGGACGGCGAACCGAGGCCATCGACCTGCTCGCTTCGCGGCCCACGGGCGAGCGGCCCCGCGCGGACGCCACCCTGCTCCACGCCCGGGCGCTCATCGACGAAAAGCGCTACGACGACGCCATTGGCCTGCTCGACACGGCGGACTTCTCGAACTGGGAAGGCCAGACCGATTCGTGGGACCTCTTCAACCGGGCCCGGGTGGAACGGGGCAAGCTCCGCTTGGAGGCCGGGGAGTTGGAGGCCGCTCGGGCCGACTTCGCGGCGGCTTTGACGTATCCGAAGAACCTGCGGGTCGGGCGACCGGTCCGGCCGCGGGAAGCCGAAGCGCAGTACTGGCTCGGTCGCGCGCTTGATGCCCTGGGCCGTCCCGACGAAGCCCGCGACGCGTGGAAGGCCGGCGCCGACGGGATTCCCAGCAGCGACACGCAGAACCGGCACATCGAACTCTGCCGCGAAGCCCTGGGTGCGTCTTCGGGATAGGCGCCCTTATGCCGGCGTGACCTGCGTGCCGTCCCAGCGGTAGGCGCGGCCGTCGGTCTGCGATAATATCGCCATGTGAGCGGCCGCGGCGCCGTCGACGCCCGCGTCGATGGGCGCCGTGGTCTCCGCCCGCGAGCGCATGCACGCGAAGAAATCCTCGACGTGCGGATCGTCGAGCAGGCCCTCCGACGGGACCTTCTCCTCGATCTCGTTGAGGTAGATGGACATCTCGGCCATGTTGCGAATCTCGAGGGTGCCCTTGGTGCCGAGGTACCTTTCGACCAGGCCGTAGTGGCCGTTCGCGCCCGTGCTCGAGAAGTTGAAGTGAATGGGCCGGTCGTATTCGACGAGGGCGCTGACCGTGTCGGGGCAGGTCCGCCCGTCGTCAAAAGCGTAGATGCCGCCCATGGCCACGACGCGACGCGGGCTCCCGCACCCGGTAACGAAGTGGCACATGTCGAGATGATGGAGCATGAGGTCGCCGAAGAACCCGTTCGAGTACTCGCGGAACTCGCGCCACCGGAAGTAGCGCCGCGTGTCGAAGGGATATTCCGGGGTGCCTTCCAGAAACAAGTCCCAGTGCACGTTGCTCGGGTTGGCCTCCGCCGGGGGCGGCTGGGGCGCGATGACGGCGCGGTTGAAATCGCGGTTCACCTGGACCACCACGATGTCGCCGAGCGTTCCGCTTTGTACCAGTTCTCTCGCCCTGCGATACATGGGCAGGCTCCGCAGTTGCGTGCCCACCTGCACCACCGCGCCCGTCTCGACGGCCCGGTCCCGCAGCCGCGCGGCGTCCTCCCACAGAAGGGTCAGGGGTTTCTCGCAGTAGACGTCGCATCCGGCCTCCAGCGCCGCCTCGAGGGCCGGCGCGTGGATGTGGTCGGGCGTGGCGATCACCACCGCATCGAGCTCCTCCCGTTCGATCATGCGTCGAAAATCGACGTAGTCCCGAGCCTTGGGCACCTCCTCTTTGCACCAGCGCAGGGCCCGGTCGCGCCACACGTCGTAGGTGTCGGCGACGGCCACGACCTCCACGTCCGGCCGGGCCAGCACGGCCCGCAACAACGCCGATCCCCGGTTCCCCACGCCGATGAATCCGCATTGGATGCGGTCGTTGGCGCCCAGGACCCGGCGCTCCGGCACGGGACGCGGCGGCGCGGCGGGTTCAGCGGCGGCGGAGTCGGCCGATTCGGGAGTCGCCGGCGGCGGGGTCTCATCGGCCGCCGCGACCGCCTCCGCCGTATCGGTCGAAGGGACCGTGGTGCAGGACCATGCCGCACCCGCGATTCCGAGAGCGGCGGAACGGGCCAGGAAGGCCCGTCGGGTGTGGGAATCGAGTTCTACGGGGCCTGTGGTCATGGACGGGGGTCTCCGGGGAGTCGATGGATCGATCGTGCAGCCGGGTGTCGGCCTGTACGAGGCAATCGGTAAGGGTCGTATACCCGCTTACTCGGTCTCGACGGTGTAATCGTACACATAGGAGTGCTCGCCCTCCCGCGGGCACTGCGCCAGCCATTTGCCTTCCGGCGAAATGACGCCCGTGGCGGCGTTCACCGGCCCCTGCGGATCGGCGGCGTTCGCCGTGAACACGTGAACCCGGCTCTCCATGGCGCGCAGGGCAAGGTTGGACTCGTGATAGGGCGTGTAGACGGGGTTCGACCCGGAATTGATGCTGTGGAAGATGGTCCGCGCCCCCTTCTGTCCTAACTGATAGGCAAGGCGCGGATCGGGATAGGGTCCGGCACCGGGCGTCACCCACATGTCGTTGCAAATGAGGCATCCGAAGTCGAGGCCCTTGTACGAGTGGACGCGGAGCTCGGCCCCCGGCTCGCAGAACCGGCGGTCGCTCTGTGTCGGTATGATCTTCTCGTGGGTGCCCAGGAGGTCGCCCTCGTCGGTATAGATTCGGGTCTGGATATAGGTGCTGCCGTTCTCGCGGCTGCCGGTGCCGATGAGGGCGGTGACGCAACTGTGGCGGCACGCGGCGGCGATCTGGCGCCAGGCCTGGCGGACCGATTTGTCCCCGAACTCGCCGTGGTAACCCGTGAGGCTCATCTCGGGAAACACGATGAAGTCGGCGCCGCAGTTGCGAATGTAGTCGAGGATCTTGGCGAGGTTGTCGTTGAGTTTGGGCGAGACCTGCATTTGAACGCCGCAAATACGCAGTGTACCCATCGTGGTCTATCCTCCCCTTTGCGTCCTTCGGCCACAGGGTAACACAGGCTCCGCACGGACTTCATACCGCAACCGGCGCCGATCCCCTGCCGCGGACGGGCGCTACGGGGCCAGGGCCTCCCGGGCCCGGGCAAGGGCCTCGCGCACGCGGCGCGGCGCGGTGGCGCCGGGGTTGTCGCGCCGGGCCACGATGGCCGCGGGGTCCAGCACCTCGGCCACGTCGGACTCGAAGAGCTCGGAGAAGGAACGATACTCGTCGTGCGACAGCTCCGGCAGGCGCTTGCCCTTCTCGAGGGCGTAGCGCACGATGCGGCCGATCACCTCGTGGGCCTGGCGGAAGGGCATGCCCCGGGCCACGAGGTAGTCCGCCAGGTCGGTGGCTTCGAGGAAACCTTCTCGAGCGGCCTCGGCCATGCGGTCGGCGTGGACGCGAATGGTGGGGATCATGCGGGCCGTCACGGCGAGGCAGAGCTGGAGCGTGTCCGAAGCGTCAAACAGGGGCTCCTTGTCCTCCTGCAGGTCGCGGTTGTAGGTCATGGGCAGGCCCTTCATCACCGTGAGCAGGGCCATGAGGTCGCCGTAGACCCGGCCCGTCTTGCCGCGGACCAGCTCGGCCACGTCGGGGTTCTTCTTCTGAGGCATGATGCTCGAGCCCGTGGTGAAGCTGTCGCCGATCTCGATGAAGTTGAACTCCGGCGCGGACCACAGCACCAGCTCTTCACTCAGCCGCGACAGGTGCATCTGGGCGATGGACGCGGCGGCGCAGAACTCGATGAGGTGGTCCCGGTCCGACACGGCGTCCATGCTGTTGGCCGACACGGAATCGAAGCCCAGCTCGCGCGCCACGGCCTCGCGGTCGATGGGATAGGGCGTGCCCGCCAGGGCCGCGGAACCGAGGGGCAGCACGTTCACCCTCCGCAGCAGGTCCCGAAACCGTGCGCGGTCGCGGCCGAACATCTCGAAATAGGCCAGCATATGATGGGCCAGGAGCACGGGCTGGGCATGCTGGAGGTGGGTGAACCCCGGCAGCACCGTGTCCACATGCGTCTCGGCGAACTCGACCAGGGCGCGGCGCAGGTCCTGGAGCCCCCGATCGATTTCGCCGATCTGGTCGCGCATCCACAGGCGCACGTCCAGCGCCACCTGGTCGTTGCGGCTGCGGCCCGTGTGGAGGCGCTTGCCGGCATCGCCGATCTTCGCCACCAGGGCCGCCTCGATGTTGGTGTGGACGTCTTCGAGCTTCGGGTCGAAGCGGAACGTGCCCGCTTCGACCTCGGCGGCGATCTCGGTCAGGCCCTGGACGATGCGGTCGGCGTCTTCCCGGGTAATGATGCCCCGGGCGCCGAGCATGCGGGCGTGGGCGATGCTCCCGCGGATGTCCCACGGCGCCAGGCGCGCGTCATACGAAACCGACTGCCCCAGCGCCTCGACCAGCGCGTCGGTCTCCCCTTCAAACCGCCCACCCCACAGCTTGCTCATCGGTCGCTCCTGTGCAAGACCCGCTTCGACGCGTTACTCCAGGCCGGCCCTTTTGCGAACCCGCAGGCGCAGGGCGTTGAGCCTGATGAAGGCCTCCGCGTCGGACTGCTGATACGCGCCTTCGTCCTCTTCGAAGGTGCTGATCTTCGGGTCGTAGAGGGTCTTGGGAGCCTTGCGTCCCACCACGTCGCAATTGCCCTTGTAGAGGCGGACGCGGGCGGTGCCGGTGACGTGCTCCTGGCTCTTGTCCACGAAGCTCATGAGGGCGCTGAATTCGGGGGCGTACCAGAACCCGTTGTAGATGAGCTGGGCGATCTTGGGCGACAACTGGTCGCGCATCAGCATCACTTCGCGGTCCATGGTGACGGACTCGACGGCCCGGTGGGCCTTGTACAGGATGGTGCCGCCGGGGGTCTCGTAGACGCCGCGCGACTTCATGCCGACGAACCGGTTCTCGACCATGTCGACCCGGCCCACGCCGTGGCGTCCGCCCAGGGCGTTCAGCTTCATCATGATGGACGCGGGCGACATGCGCTGGCCGTTGACCGATACGGGCGTCCCTTCTTCGAACTCGATCTCGACGTATTCGGGCTCGTCGGGCGCCTTGCGCGGGTCCCGGGTGAGGATGAACATGTCCGCCGGCGGTTCCGCCCAGGGATCCTCGAGGATGCCGCCTTCAAAGGAGATGTGGAGCAGGTTGCGGTCGCTCGAGTAGGGCTTCTCGGCGGTGACCGGCACGGGGATGCCGTGCTTCTTGGCGTAGTCGATGAGCTTGGCCCGGCTGGTGAGGTCCCATTCCCGCCAGGGGGCGATGATCTTCACCCCCGGCTCGAGGGCGTAATAGGTCAGCTCGAACCGGACTTGGTCGTTGCCTTTGCCGGTGGAGCCGTGGGACACCGCGTCGGCCCCTTCGTTCCGCAGCACTTCGATCTGGGCCTTGGCGATGAGCGGCCGGGCCACGCTGGTGCCGAGGAGGTAATGGCCTTCATAAATCGCGTTGGCCCGAAGGGCGGGGAAGACGAAGTCGCGGGCGAATTCCTCGCGCAGATCCTCCACGTAGACGTTCGAGGCCCCCGTGGCGATGGCCTTTTCCCGGGCCGGCTCGAGCTCTTCCCCCTGGCCGATGTCGGCGATAAAGGCCACCACGTCGGCTTTGTACGTCTCCTGGAGCCACTTCAGGATCACCGAGGTGTCCAGCCCGCCCGAATACGCCAACACGATCTTCTTAACGTCGGAAGCCATGTGTAAACCCTTGTCGTTGCCCCCGCTCCGTCGAGGAGCGGGACATGGACCCGCAGTGTCCGGCCAATCCCATCGAACCCGTGCACGGCGACTTCGTTTCCGCTTTTCCGGGATGGGTGTAAACAGCCGGATACCTTAGCAGAACCCATGGAAAGACATCAATAATCGGGACGGATTGCGCTTTGATCGGCGCCGGCGGGGCATGTATCATGCCCCTTAGCGGCGGCAGCCGGCGTCCCGGCCGGCCCGAACCTCGCCGTCCGCTGCAAGACTCACCGCAGCCCCCTCGGGCTGACGTCTACCATTCCACACCACCATGCCTACGCGGCCGCACATCGCTCCGCGTCGGGAGAATCTCATGAGAACGCTATCTTCAGGGGTCGCCGTCGCCGGGCTCGTCCTGACCGCTTTGGCGTGCCGCCAGGGCCTCGAACCGACCAACGTGCGCGGCGCCGGCGAAGAGAAGACCACCCGGTCCCAGATGCTGGAAGCCGGCTCGGCGTTGCTGCAGGACACCGGACCCGCCGGCCGGCTGGATGTGTATGTCTGCGGATTCCATCCCGCCAGCGGCAACATGAGCGAACAGATGGAGGCTCACCATTACTGCACCCAACTGAACGAAGACCTGATCCAGTGCGTGCTCTTCGACGGAAACGGCGGGGACGCCAAGCTCGTCGGGATCGAGTACATCATCAGCGCCCGCCTGTTCGAAACCCTGCCCGAAGAGGAGCGGCGGCTCTGGCACAGCCACGTCTACGAGGTGAAATCGGGAACGCTCGTGGCGCCCGGCCTGCCGCAGGTGGCGGAGCACGAGCTGATGGAGAAGCTCATCGGCACCTACGGCAAGACCTGGCATACGTGGAATACGCACGCGGGTCATGAACTGCCCCTGGGCATTCCCCACCTCATGATGGCCTTCACGGCCGACGGCCAGATCGACCCCGCCCTGGTCGAAGCGCGCGACGCGCGGATGGACGTGTCGTCCGAAGAGAAGCGTGAGGACCGGGCCGATATCGCCGCACCCCCCATACACCCCGGCGCCGACGCATGGCAGCAGGGCACCGCCGTCCAGCTGGACGTGAAAGAGGTGCCCATGCAGCCCGCGCCTCAACCGTAGCCCGCCCAACGCCCGCATCCAACGGCCTGTCCCCACCGAAAGGATCGAAACATGTCTCTTCAGGAAATGCTCGAAACCCATCCCCTCGGGGCCCAGGGCAAGCAGAACGAACTCATCGCGTGTATCGAGGAATGCGTCCGCTGCGCCGCGACCTGCACGTCGTGCGCCGACGCCTGCCTGTCGGAATCCATGGTGGCGGACCTTGTTCGATGCATCCGCCTCAACCTGGATTGCGCCGACGTATGCGCAGCCACCGGGGCCGTGGTGGCCCGGCGTACCCAACCCGACGAGTCCCTCGTCCGCGAACTGGTCCGGGCCTGCATCACCGCGTGTCGCATCTGCGGCGACGAATGCCGGAGCCACGGCTCGAAGCACGAGCACTGCCGCATCTGCGCCGAGGCCTGCCGCCGCTGCCAGGAGGCCTGCGAGCGCTATCTCAAGACGATTGCCGCGTAGTAGGCGAAGGCGCGCCTTCGCCGGCTTCCCGTTCACCACCGGCCGAAGGAGCGGGTCCCTCCT
>CAYVOE010000173.1:0-9995 GCA_964452795.1 uncultured Nitrospiraceae bacterium | reverse complement strand
GGGAGAGGTCCACGAGCGCATGTGCCGCCTCCTCGAAGCCGAGGGCGGACAGATCGACGCCATCTACTATTGCCCCTATCATCCCAAGGGGACGGTCGAGCGATACGCCGTCGACAGTCCCCTGCGCAAGCCGAGTCCGGGCATGCTCCTCGAAGCCGCGCGCGACCTCGACATCGACCTCAAGAAGAGCTGGATGATCGGCGACGGGTTCCGCGACGTCATCGCCGGGCGCCGCGCCGGTTGCCGGACCATCCTGCTGCCGGCGATGCTCGAAGCGTCGCGCGTCGAAGGGGCCCGGGACCCCGAGGCGGAACCCGATTTCGAGGCGACCACCCTGGCCGAGGCCGTCGACATCGTCCTCGGCGTCGCCCACCCGCCCGCGAAGGGAGCCTCGTAACCGACGGAATTCGGCTTGAACCGGGGCGGGGGGCGGTGTATGTTCGCGTCCATGACGCAAGTATTGGATCGAAAGATGGAATACGGCGTGGGCGCGGTCACGGCGATCGCGTGTCTCGCGGTCCTGGCGGCGGCGGTCTATCTCTACGGGCGCCACGGCGGGGACTGGGTCGACGGCTTGTCGCCGAGCGTCGGCGAGGTGACCCTGTTGCGCGCGGAATCGCTGGCCGCCGCGGGCGACACGGATGCGGCCCAGGAACAGTTTTGGGCCGCCCTCGAGCTGGATTTCGATCATCCGGAGTCGGCGGTGCGGGCGCGCATGGGACTTGCCCGGCTGCTGATGGACAAGGACCGACCCGCCGAGGCGGCGGAGGTGCTGGAGCCGTGTCGGGAGCTTGCGCCGGATAGCCTCAAAGTCTTCGGGGCCCTGGCGTCGGCCCGGGCCGCGGCGCGCGACTACGAAGGGCTCGAGGCCCTTTCCGAGGACTGGCTCGAGGCGGCGCGCGCGGCGGACGACACGGTGCATCAGGGTCTCGCCCTGTACAACCGGGGGCAGGCCCTCGAGCAACGGGGCGAGACGGACGAGGCCCTCGAGGCCTATCTACAGGGACACAAAATCGACCCGGCGGGGTACAACGGCTACAACGCGGCGGTCCAACTCGCGGAAGCGGGGCGGCGCGACGAGGCCGCGGCCCTCTTGCGCGCGTACCGTCCGCGGGCCGTGGACTGGCGTCGCGACGCCGCCCGGCGGTTGCTGGCGGAATTGTCGGGCGAAGCGCCGTGAAGATCGGGGCGTGGGCGGTGCTGGTCCTGGCCGCCGCGTCGGCGGGTCGGCCCCTGCTCTTCGAAATTCGGGACCCGGGAGCGCCGGTCGAGGTGCTGAGCGTAACCGTAAGCGGCCCCGACTCGTCGCCCGGCGCAAAGGTGCCCGCAATTCCCGAAGGAAGCGCCTTTGACCTCGTCGTTACCGGCCGGAAGCACGGCGCGCTCGAGGAAGGCGTTGTCTTTCGTGCCGAGATCCGCGGGAGCGGACCCGCGATTGTAACGGAGTTCCCCACGGGCCTTGCCGACGCGCCCCTGGGGAGTGCCGTCGTCGAGTCGTTCTCATTTTCCGTGCCTGCCTTGCGGTACAGCGGCAACGCCACCCTCGAAATCGCCCTCTCCGAACCCGATCGTGATCCCCGGGTGCTTTACCGCGGTCCCGTGCGGATTCTTCCCCGGATTCACCCGTCTTCGTTGGATCCGGAGATATTGCGCCGCGAATTCGGGCGCGACGCACGGCCCCTCGGCGTCGCTTTCCGCCTGGGCCGCGGCGCCGATCTCGTCGTACCGCTGCCGGAGGATGGGAGCCTCATCGGGGGCCTCGCCGTGGCATCCCGCACCGACCACCATCCCCATTTTCAGCAGGGAGCAGCCGTGGCGCGGGTGACCCTGCTCCGGGCGGGCGAGCCCGTGGCGGCCGCCGTGATCGCGGCGGGCGTATCCACTTCCCTCGCCAACTACGACGCCTATCCGACGGGGACCCTGCCGTCGAAGAAGATCGCCGTGCTCGAATCGCGCGACTCCGGCCGGGGCTACGCCATACATACGTATGCCGGTCGCCTCGCGTGGGGGTCGCCCGTGGCGGCCGACGCCATCCGGTTCGAGTACCTGCCCGACGAGGGGATCCTCGAGGTGCGGGACCTGGCCCTGCTGCCCGGGGACGACCGGTGAACGGTCCCGGGCGCACGACGTTCCTGAGGGCGGCGATCCGGGCCGTCCGTTTCATGGGCCTTGTGGGCCTCTACGGATTCGTTATCGCCTGGCCCTGGCTTCTGTTCCAGCAGGTCGCCCCCCTCGGCACCACCCTGACCAAGCTGTTCGGCCTGCTGATCATCGGCGCGGGCGCGGTCGAGGTTGTGAGGCGTCGCGACTTCCGCCGGCTCCGCACCGGCCTCGAGGGGCCCCTCCTGCTGCTGGCCGTTGCCTTCGTGCAATCCGCCTTCCACAGCCTCGACCCCGGCGCCACGGCCTACCTGTTGCGCGTGTACGCCACATACATATTGCTGTTCTACGCTACCGCGACGCTCGTACGCGACGACGGCTCCGCGCGACGGTTGTCGGTGGCCATTGTCGCGTCCTGCGCCCTCGTAGGCGCCCTCTCCATCGCCTGCGCGCAAGGCTGGCTCCTCCCCACCGCCGTGGGCGAGACGATGCACCTCGGCACACGCCGGGCGCCGGACGCGCGGGCGGGCGACTTCCTGCGCCTCGTCGCCACCTCGGAGGACCTCAATGAAGGCGTGCTCCCCCTCGCGCTCGCCTTTCCGTTGCTCCTGGCGGTCGTTTCGGGCGGGCGGCGTCGGGCCTTGCGCGGGGGTGCGGCCATGGGAGCGGGCCTGCTCCTCGGCGCGGGCATCCTCATCGCTTCGTCGCGGAGTTCCGTGCTGGCCCTGGCGATCGCGGGCGCCGTACTCGCCGGCGAGTGGCTCCGACGGCGGGCCGGGCGGCGGACCTTCGTCGGTCTTGCCGCCGGCGTTGCCGCTCTCGTCGTCGGCGCCGTGTTGGCCGAGCGGCTGGGCTGGCTCGATCCCCTGTTTCGAGGAATGGGCGCGCGCGACCCGTCCGTCGAATCCCGGGCATACGTGTTTCGCGTGGCGGCGTCGATATTGCCGGAGTACGTGTGGTGGGGCACGGGCCTCGGCGCATCGGACGCGGCCATCCGCGCCGTCGCCGACCCCGAGCGATGGGCCGGGGTGACGCTGCACAGCGTGCCGTTGAAATATCTGATCGAGACGGGCGTGCTGGGGTTCGTGGGATACCTGTGGTTCTGGGGCGCGGCGCTCTGGCGCCTGTACCGGAGCCTCGGGTTCGCGGGAGATTCGCGACCCATGGCCTGGGCCTGGCTTGGCACGACCCTCTGCGCCTTTCTCATCCTCGCCGTGCAGCCGTTCCTCGTGGTGTCGCTCCTCCCGTTGTTGCTGGGCATCGGCGCGGCGATCGCGAACCGGTCGAAGGAGGTCGAGCCTGCGCCCGTGGGAGGTCTGGAACGGGCCGCGGCTCTTCTCGCCTGCCTCGTCGTTATCCCAGGGGTTTTCATGAACGCCGCCGCTTATCAGGAAACCGCCGAGCAGCGCCTGCGCATGGCTCGGGACCTCGAGGCGGGGTGCATCTACGAGGAACGAGGGGAATGGGATCTCGCCGAAGCCGCCTACGACGCGGTCCTCGAATCAGGCGACCAAGACGAACGGCTTTACGTCGACGTGGCCGATCGCGTGGCCGACTTCGAGCACGTCTACAAGGCCATGGCGCTCGAGCCCGACCTCGCCACGCCCGCCGCGGCCGCCCGCGCGGGTCGGGCCCGCGTGCTCTACGGACGGGGCCGATTCGAGGAGGCGGCCGTAGAGTTCTCCCGCCTGCGCCGAGACCTGCCGGAATCCGCTGCGACCGCCTACGGCCTGGCGGAAAGCCTTTGGCGGGCGGGCCGGTTCGCGGAATCCATCGAGGCCTTCGCCGCGGCGGCCGAGCTTGAAGGCCTGCCCGTCAATGCGACGTGGCGGGCGCGGATGGCGGTCATCGACGAACGAATCGACGCGCTGATCGAGCGCGCCTCGCCCGAGGACCGAATGGAGGCCGCATGGCTGCTCCGCATGCGGGGGCGCTGGGAGGAGGCCCTGGCGCTGGCGCGCGACGCCGCCCGAGAACCCGGGCCGGCTCAAGGTCAGGCACTGTTCTTCCTGGGCGTCGACGCGGAACGCCGCTCGGACATCGACGAAGCCGAGCGATACTACCGCACAGCGTTGGAGGCGGCTCCCGACCACTGGGAGGCGGGTCGACGCCTCGAAGCGTTGGAAGCCGCCCCGTCTCGATAGGAAGGGGCTACCAGCAGGGGCCGTGATAGTCCGTCAGTTCCGCCGGACGTTCCTTGAAGAGGCGGACGAGATCCACGACAGTCTTCCCCGACGCGCGTTCGAGGAGGGCCGGAACGAACCGTTTGTCGGGCGCGCCCACCACGACGACCTCGCCCCCGTCGATGACTTCCGCCAGGTCGTGGCTGAGCAATTCGGAGATGTGGGGCAGCCGCTGCTCGATGTAGGCGCGGTTGCCGCCGAAGATCCGCGCCAGCGACACGTTCTCGTCGAAGACGCGGATGCGGCAGCCCTTGCCGAGAAGCCGCTCGACCAGCTCGACGAGGGGGCTCTCTCGGAGATCGTCGGTGCCGGGCTTGAAGCTCAGCCCCAGGACGGACACGTTCCGCCGGCCGAAACCGAGGATCATGTCCAGGACCCGCTGCAGATGGATCTCGTTGCTTCGGGCCACGTTCTCGAGCACCGGGAGCGCCACGTTGGCGGAACGGGCGAGTCCGGTGAGGGCGCGCAGGTCTTTCGGCAGGCACGACCCGCCGTAGGCGAACCCCGGCATGAGGTAGGCGGGCGAGATGTTGAGCTTGCGGTCGGCGCAGAAGATGGTCATGACTTCGTGGCTGTCGATGCCGAGGCGTTTGCACAGGGCGCCGATCTCGTTGCCGAAGACCACCTTGAGGGCGTGGAAGGCGTTGTCGGCATATTTGAGCATTTCGGAAGCGCCGATGGACGTGATGAACAGGGGCGCGTCGAACCCGGCGTAGAGGGCCGCCAGCTCGTCGGCGGCGCGTTGGTCCCGGGCGCCGATGACGATCTTCGGAGGCTCGCGGAAATCGCGCACGCTCGACCCTTCCCGCAGGAATTCGGGGTGGAAGCAGATGCCGAACCCGTCGCCGGCCGTCTTCCCCGAGGCCGTCTCGAGCGCCGGAATCACCACGCCCTCGACGGTGCCGGGCAGCACCGTGCTGCGCAGCACCACGAGGTGATAGGCGTCCTTGTCGCGCAGGGCCGCGCCGATCTCCTCGGCCACGCGGCGGACGTAGCGCGTATCCAGGCCACCGCCGTCGACGGAGGGCGTGCCCACGCAGATCATCGACAGGCCCGTCGTGCGCACGGCCTCGGCGGCGTCGGTGGTGGCCCGCAGGCGGCCGGTCGCGCGCATTTCCGCGATGAGGTCGCCTATCAGTTCCTCGACGATGGGGCTCTGGCCCCGTTCGAGGGTCTCAACCTTGTGGGGGTCCACGTCGACGCCCACGACGTCGTGACCCATCTCGGCGAGGCACGCGGCGGACACCGCCCCCACGTAGCCCAGGCCGAACACGCTGATCCGCATTTCCTCCCGCTCCAATCGAGTTGTCGGTTGTCGGTTAATCGTCGGTTGTCAGGCGCCGCGGTGAAGGCCGAGGGCGGCCTCGATGTTCCGGCGCGATCGTTCCCAGCGGGCCTGGCGCTCCTCTTTCAACTGCCGGATCTCGTCGCGGTACCGGTCGAGGTTCGCCCGCATCTCTTCGATTCCGCGGCGAATGCCCTCGGCGGTGTTGTCCACGTGAACGGTCCCTCGGGAGAAGGTCTCTCGGAGCATGGGCCAGTCCGACGTAATCAAGGGTCGGCCCACGGTAACCGCCTCGCTGCCGCCGCGCTGCATGGTGTGGTTCCGGGTCGTAAGGGCCATGAGGGCCGACGCGCCCCGGATCAATCCGCGGTACGCGTCGTTGGATAGGTATCCCGTCAGGATCACGTTGTCCGGCTTAGCCCGGCGCACCTCGTCGCCCGCCCGTTTGTCGTTGCCGGTGACGTAGAACAGCACGTCCGGCAACTGACGCGCCGCTTCGAAGACCTCGAATACGGGCTCGTCGGGCGCATAGGCGCAGATGAAGACCACCGTGAACCGGTCCTGGGGCACCACGAAGTTCCCTTCCGGCATCTCGTAGGGGATGTCGGTGACTACGACGGCGCGCCCGCCCATTTCCTCGACCTGGGCGGCCAGGGCGGCGTTGGTCACCGTCGAACAGGCCGCCCGTCGGGCCAGGAAGGCGTGGAGCGGGCGGAACCGGGGCCAGAACAGACCGTCGAAGGCGTCGGTGTGGCTGTCGAGGACGTAGCGCGCCCGGAAAAGCCGGGAATAGGCCCAGGCGGTAAGGGCCACGAAAGGCGGCGGGTTCATGCAGAACACCACGCCCGGCCGCTTTCGCAGAAGCAACGAGGTCATCTCCAGGGTGCGGGGGATGTACTTGAACGGCCCCCAGGACGCGCCGCTGTAACAGTAATGACACTCCGCCTCGATGGCCTGGGCGTAGCTCGCGCTCCGGCTGGTATGCTTCACCCACGACACAAAGATCTTGCGGTCCGGGTGAGTCGGCAGAAATCCCATGTCCCCTATGTCCTGGCCGTTCGGGCGATCCGCCGCGGACGGCGCGGTTTACCGTTCGTCATCGGCGTCGGTCAGGGTCACCGTGGACCGAACCCGGTCCGCGGTGACGGCCAGCACGATGCACCGGTTGGCCTCTTTGACGCCGTATCGCGGCGAATACTCGCCGTCTTCCACACGGGCAGTACCATACCCTTTGTGGCGCAACACCGCAATCGGGCCGTTCGCGTCGGCGATGATGACCGCGTCGCCTTCCACGCGGCCGTCCAGCCCCGGGGCCAGGTGGAAGCGCCATTCGATGGGTGCGGGCGGAAGTCCCGGCGCCAGGGTCAGCTCGTCCTCCACGGTGAGGCGCAGGGGATCGGTCTCGAGGACCAGGCCCCGGCGATGGCAATAACGGCCCGGCGCGTCGAGTTCGGCCTCGAGCCGTGTCACTTCGGGTCCGGCTTCCCAGGCGGCGACGCGGGTGGTCGGCACCGTCATCCAGTCCTTGAGCGGCACCAGTTCCGCCTGGTTCACACCGACGGGCGCCAGGGTGTTGTGCATGGAGGTCGACCGGAACCGGTCGCGTTCGGTCGTATCGCAGTAATAGGCGTAGGTGCCCGCATCCACGGTCAGGGGCCGCCCCCGCCAGTAGATCACCGGCGACAGGAGGTCGGCGTGGCTGTGGGCGCTGGCCCCGTCCTCGCCCAGACCGAAGGGCCCGCATCGCACGTGGACATAGGTGCCCCGGGGACCGTCTCCGGCGCGCAGGATCGCCTGTCCGCCTTGCGGGAAGAGGCGCGATTTGCGGGCCGGAGCGGGCCGAGCGCCCTCCCGGATCCGACGCCACTCCTCCGGACCCAAGAACCAGAGGGCCTCCTCGTTCGCGTCGCCGATCGCGGCGAAGTCGTCGCGGTCGAACCACAACGCGCCCACGGCCAGCCATCCCCGGAAGTCGAAGAAATCCACGCTCTCGGAGAAGATGAACCCCCGTCCGTCGTCGCAGTCGCCGATCTGCGGCACCCGCCCGTCGGGTCCGAGGAGATGGAGCTCGTAGTCGAGGAGCGTCTCGAGGCGCGCCCGCAGGGCCGGGGGAACGGCGATGCCGTTGCGTTCCGCGACGCGCAGGACCAGCAGCACGAAGTCCACCACGAATCGATGGTAACCGGCGGCCTGTTCCTTGTTGACGCCATCGGGAAAGGTCTGGCTCAACACCTCGTGGGTGAAGATGCTCAGGGCCTTGTTGCGAAAGCGTCGCGCCCGGCGGAACTGCGGGAAGAGCGCTCCGAAGAGAAAGAGCCCGGCCGTTTCTCCGATGATGTGGTTGGTCCGCACCAGCCAGTCCGTGGTGAGATGGGCGTCGAGGTGCAGGGCGTGTTGGTAAAGGCTCCGCACCACAGGTGCCATGTTCGCCGAGCGCGCCGCCGCGGAGTTCCTCATGAGGGCCACGGCGTTCACCCAGGAGATGAGCCGTATCCCCACCTCCATGGTGCTGACCCAGTGGATGCCGATGCCGTAGGGGTTGGTCTCGATCCAGTGCGTAATCTGGCGGACAAACTCCTCGGCGTACCGTTCGTCGCCGGTGTAGCGCCAGGCCTTGCCCAGCGTGACGAAATACTGGTGGCGGGCCAGTTCCCAGGGGTATTTGGCGTCGGCTGCGCGGGCCTCGGAGTAGTATCCCCGCGACCCGCGGTATTCCGATGCGGGAAGGACGGGCCAGCTCGACTCGCGTTCGGGGGCCCAGTGCCAGTCGACGGTGTCGCCGAAAGACGCGCGGCGGCCCAGGAACTCGAACTCGTGCCGGCACACGGCGTCGGCGGCCGCGATGGTGCGAGCCACTTCTTCGGGAAAATGCTCCTTCGCCAGGGCCACGCAGCCGTCGATGTCGCTTAGGAAATAGCGTTCCGAGACGGCATCAAGGATGGCCGGCGCGTCGACCCGGTCGTCCTTCAACGCCTGCCGCAGGATCTCGTCCGTCACGAGGGGCACCGCCGGCAGGAGGATTCGGCCGGGAGGCGTATGAGCAATCCGCTTCGCCAGACGCGACCGGACAACCCCCATGCTGTTGCGGATGCCGGCGTGGTGCATCCGTCGGAGAACGCGCGATACCTTCTTCAAAGCCGACTCAACCCTTAGCCCATCGACGCAGCGGGTGTACAAAACGCGCCCGGCTTGCGGCGATCCGCCCGCGGCCGGGACCGCCCATCTTAGCCCGCGTCCCCGCTGCGGTCAACCGCGCCGGCCGGCCTAAGAACCCGGTCAGAGGGCCCGCACGCTCCCCGTGCGCGCCGATTCCATGGCCGCGAACATGACCTTGTGGCTCAGGTAGGCCGCCTCGAGCCCGATGGGCAATTCGTCGCCCCGGGCATAGGCATCGACGACGGCCGCCATGAGTTCCCGATGGCCCTTCGTGCTGCCGGAGCCCTTCCAGCCCTCGCGCCGCGTCCCGTGGAACTCGAGGGTCTTGAAGTCGTCGAGGACGGCCGCTTCTCCGCCGCAGAAGGCCTCGATCCGCTCCTTGCCCAGGCCCGGATGGCCCAGGGCCGCATAGACAATCGTGGCGGTCGAACCGTCGGCGTACTTCACCACGCTCGAGAGGTTGTCGGAGCCGGCGAATTCGGTGCCGCTGTAGGAGATGGACTGGGCGGTGACGCTCACGGGGGCGGCGCCGACGAGCCAGTTGCAGAAATCGAAGAAATGGCAGGCCTCGCCCACGATCAAGCCGTTTCCTTCCTCCGGCTTGTGCATGGTGGACGTGGCGGGATCGACGCGGAGATGGCTGCACCGGTACAGGACGGAGCAGGGCCCGCGGTGGCTGTCGCGCCAGGCCTTCAGCCGCTGCGAGGCGGGCGCAAAGCGCCGGTTGAACCCGACGCTGTAGCGCACGCCCGTGGCGCCCACCCGCGCGTAGACCTCTTCGAGCTCTTCTTCGTCTATCGCCATGGGCTTCTCGACCAGGAGGTCCTTCCCCGCTTCGGCGGCGTCTATCGCGATGGACGCGTGCAGGCTGTGGGGCGTGGCCACAATCAGCAGGTCCACCTCCGGGTCCGCCAGGGCCTCGCGATAGTCGGTGGCCGTGCGGTCCACCCCCAACTGAGCGGCCAACTGCTTCACGGCGGGTCCGGACCGGCTCACGAGCCACCGCAACTCGAAGGCCTTCATGCTCGACAGATAGGGCAGCCGCTCGAGCTTGGCGAAGGGACCGCAACCCACCAGCGCGACCCGGACCCGCTCCCGGGGCGCCCTGTTTGGCGCGGCCTTCGGCGCGGCAGGCGCGGCGGCGTGTGCCTCGAGGCCGCGATGGGTCAGGATCACCCCCAGGGGTTTCGGATCGCCTTCCTGGAGCGCCGCGTAGGCTTTGTCGGCCTCCTCGATGGGATAGGCGGCGGAGATCAGGCCGTCGACCCGCA
>CAYVOE010000172.1:0-10020 GCA_964452795.1 uncultured Nitrospiraceae bacterium | reverse complement strand
CAGCCCGTAGTACAGGTATTTCTTGGCGATACTCACCACGAGGCGCAGATTCGACACAATGAGCTTGCGCCGAGCCTCGCCGTCCCCCGACTGGGCGCGCTTGGCCAAACGCACCTCCTCCGAGGTCGACAGCAGCGGAATGCGTGAGATCTCGGCGAGATAAACGCTCAGGCTATTTTCTTGGGGATCGGCCATTCAAGCTACCTCAACACATGGTTCGGCGCGAACGCGGACCGAGGATAAAACGACAAGGCGGGTTGAATGCGTACGCGGCCATACCATGCGCCACGACGCGAACCGGTGCGATGGACGCAGTTCTTCGTGTAAGTCAGCGGCATTACTACCTTTTCTCTTAGCGAGAACATTCTACTCTGACGATCTATGCCGTGCAACGGAGCGCAAGCGCCCCATCCGCCGAAGGCTTGACTTCGCCCGGCGGATGCGCCAAGATTCGCCCCCATGCTCGACGACAATACCCGGTATATGCAGTATGCTCTGGCCGAGGCGGGCCGCGCCCTCGACGAGGGCGAGGTCCCCGTGGGCTGCGTAATCGTCCACGAAAACCGAATCATCGGCAAGGCCCATAATCAGCGGGAAACCCTGCAGGACCCGACCGCCCACGCCGAAATTCTCGCCATCACGCAGGCGGCGGCCGCCCTCGGAAGCTGGCGCCTGGAAGGCACCCGCCTGTACGTTACGCTGGAACCCTGCCCCATGTGTGCCGGCGCCATCATCCTGGCCCGGGTGGCCGAAGTGTACTTCGGCGCCTTCGATCCAAAGGCAGGGGCCTGCGGCACGCTGATGAACCTGCTTGAAGACAAACGTTTCAACCATCAACCCCGGGTACTCGGCGGCGTCCGGGGCGACGAATGCGGCGCCCTGCTCACGGCCTTCTTTAGGAACATTCGGCAGCAGCGAAGATAGTCCCGGTCCAAGGCCGCCCCCGGATATGGGCGCGAAGCCCGCAGGCCCCGTCTAATCCTCGGAAATATGCGCTATCTGCGGCATTCGTCTCCTGTTCCGCCGCCCTTCAAACCGCGATTCCATATCTTTTGTGCCCGTCCCTCGAGAATTGCTATAATCGCCTCTGGTTGTGGCTGAACAACGGAAAGAGCGAGAAGATCACATGGATCAGGTCCTGACGCAGTTGGTGGAGATGTCGCGGTACTTGGGCGATCCCGCCCGGGGATATGCCATCCTGGGCGAGGGCAACACGTCGGCGCGAATCGACGACGACACCTTCTGGGTAAAGGCCTCGGGCACCACGCTGGAAACGATTGACGCGTACGGGTTTGTCCGGGTCTCCATCTCCCGGGTGCTGGCCATCCTGGACGACGAGAGCGCCGGCGATGACGAGGTCACCCGGGTGTTGAAAGACGCCCTGGTAGACCCCGCCGAGACGCGTCGGCCCTCCGTGGAGACCATGTTGCATGCCTTGTTGCTGCGTGTCCCGGAGATCCGCTTCATCGGCCACACCCACCCGACGTATACGAACATGCTGCTCTGCTCGAACCGGGCACGGGAGGCCACCTCGGGCCGCATCTTCCCCGACCACATCGTGTCCATGGGCCACAAGTCGGTCTACGTGCCGTACGTGGATCCCGGCCTCCCGCTGGCGCGGGAAGTGCGCCGCCAGTTCGAGCGTTTTGTCGAAGAGGAAGGGGTGCTTCCCCGGGCCATCCTCATGGAAAACCACGGCCTCATCACCCTGGGCGAGTCGCCCAAGGCCGTGACGAGCTGCACCGACATGGCCGAGAAGGTTTCGCACATCATCGTGGGCACCTATTCCCTCGGCGGACCGCGGTTCCTCAGCCCGGCCGACGTGGAACGGATCCATACGCGCCCCGACGAGGCCTATCGCCTCAAGAGCATCGCCGGCTGACGCGGCCGGCCCAACGGCATCTTCGGGACGGTCGACTTGACCGGTTTGGGCGAACCGTCCCTCAATCGTACGTGTAACAGGAACAGCCCTCCGGGCCGGCGGCCCCGAGAGGGACGGCCTCTCCCTCGGCGGTTCCGCGCACCTGCGGAATCCCGGGAGGAGGCGTCGTTCTGTGCCGAGTCGCGGCGCTTCGCGCCATCGACGTTCGGGATGCATAACCCCGGCGGCACAGGTGGGCCGCTCATCATCGGACAAGAACAGCAGGAGACAGTCGTGGCTAAGCTGGCGGAATATCGAAAGGGACAGGAGAGTCTGCCTCGGCAATACCGGGCGTGGGAGCTCTACGGCGCGGGATTCGAAAACCTCGGGAAGGACAACGAGCCGGCTACCCTCGAGCTGAGACCTCCGAAGGAGAACGAGATCCTGATGCGGGTGGACGCCCTGGGCCTGTGCCAATCCGACATCAAGATCATCAACCAGGGAAGCGAACATCCGCGGCTGAGGGGACGGAACCTGGCCATCGAGCCGACGGTGCTGGGCCATGAGTGCTCCGCCACCGTGGTTTCCGTGGGCGACAAGTGGAAGGACAAGTTCAAGCCGGGCGACCGCTTCATCGTCCAGGCCGACATCTATTACAAGGGCCTGGGCTACGCCTTCGGCTACCTCATCCGCGGCGGGCTCGGCGAGTACTTCTACCTCGACGAGCGGGCCCTCGACGGCGACGAAGGCTGCTACCTGCTGCCGGTGAAGCCCGAGACCGGCTACAGCCAGGCCGCCCTGTCGGAACCGTGGGCCTGCGTCGAAATGTCCTACTGCCTCGAGGAACGGCTGGCCCCCGGCGACGGCGCGCGCCTCATCGTCACCGACAATCCCGACGCGTGGAAGGCCTCGCACCCCGGCGCCACCATCGTGCCCCGCTCCCTCGCGGGACTCGATGCGGAGGCGCGGTTCGACGACATCCTCCTGGAATCGCCCACCCCGGACCTGGTGAACGCCCTGACGCCGCGCATGAACAAGGAAGCGGTCATGTTCCTCCTGGGCAAGCCCGCGGAAACCGGTAAGGTCACCCTCGACATCGGGCGCATCCACTACGAAGGCCTTCGGTTCTACGGCGGAGGCGAGACCCTCGAGCAGATCGCCGAAGCGAACCGGCGCCACGACCTCCTGCCCGGCGGCACCGCCCTGTTCGTGGGCGCCGGCGGGCCCATGGGCCAGATGCACGTGCAGCGCTCCCTCGAGGTGGCGAACCGGCCCAAGCGCGTGGTGGTCACCGACCTGGATCGCGGCCGCCTCGACCACATGCAGCAGCGCTTCGGCGAGCTCGCCCGCCGGAACGGCGTCGAGCTGTCCACCCTGGCGCCGGACGACGTGAAGACCCCGGACGGCATGGGCGAGGCCCTGCGCGCGCTGGCCCCCGAAGGCTACACCGACATCGTGATCTGCGCGCCCCTGGCGCGGCTGGTGGCCGACATGCTGCCCTACGCCGCCGACAACTGCTTCGTCAACATCTTCGCCGGCGTCGGCATCGGCAAGACGACCGAAGTCGAGTTGAACGACCTGTGCCGGGGCGCCAAGCTCATCGGCTCCAGCGGCTCGCGCATCAGCGACCTCCGCAAGGTCCTGAGCATGGTCGAGTCTCAGGAGCTCAACACCGACTTCAGCGTGGCGGCCATCGGCGGGCTCAACGCCGCTCGCGAAGGGCTCGAGGGCGTGCGCGATGCCCGGTTCCCGGGTAAAATCGTCATCTACCCCCAGATCCCGGATCTCCCCCTCATGTCCATCGAGGAGGTGCCCGAAAAGCTGCCCGAACTGAAGGACAAACTGGGATCGGGCGGCGCCTGGACCCAGGAGGCCGAAAAGGCCCTGCTTGAAAAGTACCTCTAATCGCCCGTATACACAGGGAGGGAGGGCCTGCGCCCTTCCTCCCTTTTTCATTGGGCTGTGTGTTCGAGGAGGAGGTGTCCATGAAGCGCGTACTGCTGACCGTCTGGGTCGCCCTGTGCATCGCCGGAGCGGCCGCGGCCGAGTTCCGAGCCGCCCTGGCCGTCCGTGACGTCACCCCCGAGAAGCTGCTGCCCATCTCCGGCGGCATGGGACCTTCCGAGCCCGCCACCGAAACCCGGGGCCGTCTCAACGTCCGAGCCCTCGTGGTGGCCGACGACGACACCACCGTCGCCATCTGCAGCACCGATTTCCTGGGCTTCCCGGCCGCCCTCGGCAACCGCGTGCGGGAAAAGGTGAGCCAAATCCCGGCGGACAACATCCTCATCGGCGCCACCCACACCCACAGCGCCCCCGACATGTACGGATTTCCCGACGAGAAAGGGGAATTCACCACCGATCTCGAGTACGTGGCCTTTGTGGTCGATCAGTTGGCCGAAGCCATCAACGAGGCCGTCGAAAACCTGCAGCCCGCGGCCGTCCGGATCGCCACGGGCGAAGCGAAGGGCAAGATCGCGTACAACTACTACGCCCCCCAGCTCTACGACCCGCGCTGCCACGTCATGCAGTTCCTCGACACCGAAGGCCGGCCCTTCATTACCCTCGTCAACTACGCCTCTCACCCGGAGGTTCTCGGCCCCGACAGCGGCATCCTCAGCCCCGACTTCGTCGGCCCCCTCTACGACCGCATCGAGGAACAAGGAGGCGGCCAGGCCATCTACATGAACAGCGCCCAGGGCGGCATGGTCACCGCCGACAACCGCGACCCCGAGGGCGGCCGCGACATGCGGACCTGGGAGGAATGCCTCCGCATCGGCCGGCTCCTCGCCGACGAGGCCCTGCGCATCGTGGCCGACGCCCCCGTTCAGGAGAACCCCGACCTGTACTGTACGGTGAAACGGGTCACCTTCCCCGTGGACTCCGAGGAAATCCGCATGGTGGCGAAGCTGTCCCCCATCGGCCTCGGATTCACCGACGAAAACGAGGTCACCACCCAGGTCAACCTCGTGAACCTCGGCAACGCCCAGATCCTCACCATCCCGGGCGAAGCCCTGCCCAACATCGGCTACTACCTCAAGCGCAACATGAAGGGGGAGCACAATTTCCTCTTCGGCCTCACCAACGACGCTTTCGGCTATATTCTGACCAAGGTCGATTTCAACAGCTTCAAACGCTACGACTACATCACCCGGACCGGCCTCGGCGAGATGACCGGCGAGATCTACATCGAAGAGGCGCTGGACCTCGTCCGGAACAGCCCGGCGCCCCGGTCCGCCGGATAATCCGGGCAATCCCTCCGACGTGAGGCGCCCACAGGCCGCGTCCCCGGGAGGGTGTGGCGCTATTGAGATTTCTCCGCTCCGATCGGGAGGTACGTAGACCGGACCGGACACCCGTGCACGGGTGTCTCACCCGAACCCAACGACACGGGGAGCGTAATGTTCAAGCTGGGCGCCTTTACCGATGAGATCTCGCAGGATCTGGCCCATGCCTGCAAGGTTTGCCGCGAATTCGGCGTCGTGGGGGCCGAGCTGCGGGGCATCGGGGGCGCCGGCATTCACACCCTCACCGATTCCCGGATCCGCGAGGTCCGAACCATTCTCGACGACCATGGGATGGCCGTGTGCAGCATCGCCTCCCCTTTCGGCAAGTGCGAGCTGGACGACGCCGGCGAGGTGGCCCAGCACATGGACATCCTGCGACGCTGCGGCGACGTGGGCCGGGAACTCGGCTGCCGCCTCATCCGTGGCTTCGCCTTCTGGGGACACGACGCGGTCGGGGAACGGCCCTGGGACCGCATGCTGGCGGCCTTCGATCCGGTGCCGGCCATCCTGGAAGAGAAGGACGTCGTCCTCGGTCTCGAGAACGAGGCGGCCTGCTACGTCGGCACGGCGGCCCATACGCGGACCTTCCTCGACCGCCTGGCCTGCCCCCGCGTCAAGGCCGTGTGGGATCCCGCCAACCACATCCAGGACCGCAACGGCGACGACATGGCGCCCTTTCCCGACGGATACGAGCTCATCAAGAAGGACATCGTGCACGTCCACGTCAAAGACGCCGTCGTGGAACCCGGCGGCCACCGGCCGAACGTCTTCCTCGGCATGGGAGGGGCCCGGTGGGAACGGCAGTTCGAGGCGCTTCTCCGCGACGGATACACCGGCTACGTGTCGCTCGAGACCCACGTGAATCTCGACCGGTTCCCGGAAGCGTGGCAGGCTCGCTACGGCGCCTATCGGGTCGGACAGGATGGACAAGGCCGGGAAGGGGCGAGCAAGGTGTGCCTGGCGTGGATGCGCGATCGCCTCGCCGAGATGGCGTAGGCCCAGTTTCACGAAGAGTCGTTACCGAGGTCGCGCCGGCGATTGAAGCTTCCCATCCTCCCGCCGCGCCCATTCCTCCTCGAGGTGCGGACGGGGCTTCCACCGACGGTGAAGCCACAGCCATTGTTCCGGGTGGGCCCGGACCCGTTCTTCCAGCACGTCCTGGATCCGCTGGACAAACTCGACGATGTCGCGGCGGAAATCGCCCGTCCGGACCTCCTCGAGCGCCGGAGCCACCTCGAAGACGTAGCCGCCGTCCGGGCGTCGCCACAAGCAGACCGGATGCACCGGCACGCGCGCCCGCAGGGCGGCCAGGGCGGGCGCGGCGGTGGCCCAGCAGGGCCGTCCCCAGAAGGTCACGGGCACGGCGTTGTCGCGGGGACTCTGATCGGCGAGGACGCCCACGCACCATCCCTCGCGAAGGAGCCGCAGCATCTCTCCCCCCGCGTTTTCCTTGGGGATCGTCCGGATTCCGCCGGACCGGCGTGTGGCGTCGACAAAGGCGTTGAGCCAGGCATCGTCCAGGGGACGGACAATCTCGGCCAATGAAAACCCCGCCGCCTGAAGCGCCGGCGCCATCCACTCCCAGTTGCCCAGGTGGAGCGACACCAGGAGCGCCCCGCGGTTGCGGTCCAACCGTTCTACACCCCGGAACTCGATCTGATCGTGCAGCAAAGCGCCTATCCGGGCGATGCGCGTGAATTCAGCCGCCACGATCCCGACGTTCTCCGCGGCCCCCATCAGGATGCGCCGCTTCTCGGTTCGGGTCAGAGTGTCGCCGTAGGCGCGGTCCAGGTTATCGAGTCCCACGGCGCGGATGCGCGGCACCAGCGCGTACGCGAGCCGTCCCCCGAGGCGGCCGACGAGGCGCGCGGCCGGCAACGGCAGACATCCCAGCAGCCGGGCCAGCCCGATCGTCGGAACGGCCAGCAGGCGGCGAACGATCCTCTTCAGCGGCAGAGCCATGGGTCAGCCGTCCAGAGTCACCGTTTCCCCGACCCGGGGGGCCAGGGTGTGTAGACCGTTGGCGCAGTTGTTGCTCATCCACTCGATGGCGTCCGGCTCCCCGTGCACGAACACCACGTTCCGCGGATTGATGGACGCGATCACGTCGCACAAATCGTCCCGGTGGGCGTGGGCGCTGAAGTGGAACCGCTGCCGGTTCTCGAGCTTCACCGGAATGGGGTTGCCGCTGACCTCGAAGACCAGGCTGTCGCCCACCGCCGCGTTGAGCACCTTGTAGCCCAGCGTCTCCTCGTCGACGTAGCCCACGAAGAAGATGCCGTGGCGCGTATCCCGCACCATCTCCGCGGCGATCATGGCCGAAGGCGTGTTCTCCACCATCATGCCCGAGGTGGCGACGATGATGCAGGGATCGCGCCATAGGTCACGCACCACCTTGCGCTCCCACACGTCGCCGATCCGCTTGAACTGTTCGAGCGGACTCAGCACCGCGTCGGGCTTCAAGTAGTTGGGGAACATGCCGTAGATCTCGTAGATCGCACGGCCGAGACCCGACACGTAGACGGGCACGCGCGGGAGGCGCCGGTTGCGCTGAAGGCGGGCGATGATGTTGACGATCTCCTGGGTCCGCCCCAGGGCGAAGGCGGGTATGAGGACGCAGCCGCCCTGCTTCAACACCGCCGTCGATTCGTCCGCCAGCCGTTCGATTTCCGTGTCCCACACGGCGCGGTCCGTGTCGTGGCGGGCGCCGCGGGTCGCCTCGATCACCAGCGTGTCGACTCGGATGCCTTCCTTTAAATGAGCACGACCACCCACCAGCTCCTGGTCCTGGATGTTGATGTCGCTGGTGTAAAACAGCGTGTGGCTCGGCGCCCGCACCAGCACGCTGACCCCGCCCAGAACGTGCCCGGCGTGGTAGAAGCTCACCCGAAAGGGCGACTCCCAGGTGAGCGCGAACTCGTGCTCCAGTCCCAGGCCGTAGGTCCGCCGAATGGCGAACTCCACGTCCCGGTGCGTGAACAGCGGGTACTCCCGGATCCCCTGCTCGAGGGCGAGGGTGCTCATCACCGACACGCTGTTGTGGAGCATCCGGTCGATGATCTGGACCGTCGGTTTGGTGGCGTAACCCGAAATCGAGGGAAACTGCTTAAGCAGATACGGCAAAGCCCCGCAGTGGTCCACATGCCCGTGGGTCACGATCACCCCGTCGGGCGCCTTGCGGAGGAGCGTGAAATCCGGCAGGGCGCTCAGACCTTCTTTCTTGGGGTGAACGCCGCAATCCAGGAGGATCTGGTGGCCGTCCGCGGAGAAGAGGTAGCAGTTGGCCCCGATTTCCGGGCCGCCTCCAAGAGGCATGAAGGTTATGTTGCTCAAGAGCCTTTCTCCATGCCGAATTCTAGCCGCCCCGGCCCGGGAACGCAACCACGAGCTTCCGCCCGCGCCCTCCCCGCCCGAGTTCGTTGAATCCAATGGAACCGATTCCGTCGAAGGCCGCGGCCGCGGCTCGGCCCGCCTCAGACGACCGCTTGCCGGTTGACGGGATCTCCTGGATCCATGGGGCGGCCCGGTCTTGTCTCGGACAACCAACTCTTCGCTGTCAATCGCTCTAGCAGCAAAACCCTATTACATCCAGAATTAGACAAGCATAACCGCCTCCATGCATTACGGGATCGGGATGTCGCGGATCGACACTTGCCCCCGTGCCCGCCCCCGCAAGCCTGGTACTCCAGTGCCGCCTGCCGGCGCCGCTGACCCGGCCGCCTCCGGGTTCAACGCACCCCCGGCGACCGGTATTGTTTTGTCGCCGACGAACAACTTTTTGTCTGCCAAGCCCGCTCCTGGACCGGACCTTCCGAGCACCCGATTCGGCCAAGTACTGCATCCCCCGTGTCTTATGTCCTCGGAATGCTTCGGCCCGATTCTTGCTCTCCTTCATCGCTTTTTCCACACATTCGTGAAGGTTCGGGTTGAGTGTCGGGCACCCGCCGGCGCAGGACAAGGTCATACAGGAGTTCTATCATGCCTATGTCACGCCGCTGCCTCTTCACATCTGTCGCTGTCATGGGGTTCACCCTCTCTTGCGGGTTCGCCCGCGCCGACCTGATCATCGATACGGGAGAGACCCCGAATCCGGTCGTGTCCGGATGGGCCCTCTACGACGAACAATGGCTGGCGGGGCGAATCACCCTCACCCAGGCCTACACCATCACCGGCATCGAGGCCTGGCTCTGGGAGACCGCCCTTCCCGGCGACATTACGGTGGCCGTGTACGGCGACGGCGGAGACATCCCCGACGTGAGCGCTCCCCTCTTCAACACGGTCTTCTTCGCCGACGGCGTGGGCGGCAATACGGCGAGCTGGCTGGGCCCCCACGGGCTGAATTGGAACCTGGGCCCGGGCAATTACTGGATTGCCCTGGAAGTACATACCCCCGGCACCCCGGACTTCACCATGCCGGACCCCGTCCCGGCCCCGCTGGATCGCTATGCCACCTTTATCGCCGGCGGCTCGTGGAATAACAGCGATGGGCTGGACTTTGGCGTTCGCGTCCACGGCCAATTGCAGCAATCGGTCGTGCCCGAGCCCGCGACCTTGACGATCCTGGGACTCGGCCTCGGCGCATTTACCGTCCGACGTTTCCGCCGGCGCCGCTAAGCCGGCGACCTCCTCGCCAAGAGCGCACCCCCGGCGCCCTCCATACACGAGGGCGTCCGGGGGTGTGGCCTGTTTCTAACGACATCCTGTCGATGAACGCGCTCCCGGACCCCGTCAAGCGGCTCTGCTACGTCACAGACGAATAACCCCGTCTGGCGAACCGCCAACCCCGCTCGTTCCTAGATCCTCGTTCAACCGCCGGCAAACTCCCTCCCCGACGTGACGGCATTGATTTGTCAACCGTGAACAACTCTCGTC
>CAYVOE010000171.1:0-10027 GCA_964452795.1 uncultured Nitrospiraceae bacterium | reverse complement strand
GTGACCCGGGTCGAACCCGTAACCCGGCGGATGGGACCCATGAGGGCCACCAGGGCGGTGAGGTAGTAAGGACCCATGTCGAACATGGGGCCGCCGCCCACCTCGTAGTAGAACTCGGGGTCGGGATGCCAGCCCTCGTGACCGTGGCACTGCATGAAGGCCGTGGCGGCCACGGGCTCGCCGATCCAGCCGTCGTCGATGAGCTTGCGGCAGGTCTGGAGTCCCGCTCCCAGGAAGGTGTCCGGAGCGCCGCCGACCCGCACGCCCTTTTCCCGGGCGAGCTCGAGCATCTCTCGGCCGTCGGCCCGGGTGATGGCCAGGGGCTTCTCGTTGTGGACGCACTTGCCCGCCTTGAGGGCCTCGAGGGCCACCACGGCGTGGGCCTTGGGCACGGTGAGGTTCACCACGATCCGGATCTCGGGGTCGGCCAGGAGTTCCTCGACGGTGCAGGCCCGGCGAATGCCGTGGGTCTTCGCCTTGGCCTGGGCCCGTTCCGGCACCAGGTCGGCGCAGGCCACGATGTCGATGATTTCGAAGGTCTTGCCCGCGGCGAAGTACACATCGGAAATGTTTCCGCAGCCCACCACGCCGATTTTCACCGGGGAAGTCATGCCCGTTCCCTCCCTACCGGCTCGCCCAGAGGAGGCCGCGCCGCTGGATTTCGCGGGCCTCCGCCACGTCGAAATCGCTCGCCACGTGGCCCAGCGACGAATAGAAGACCTTGCCCGCCCCGTACCGGCGTTTCCACACCACGGGCATCACGCAGCCCGCGATCCACGGCGCGTGTTCCCCGGAAAAGGTGGTGGTCGCCAGCACTTCGTTCGACGGATCCACGTGCAGGTAGTACTGCTCGGAGCGCATGCGGAAATCGTCGATTCCCTCCGTGATCGGGTCGGTCCGGTTGACGATGTTGACGGTGTAGTCGAGGATGTCGCCGGGATGGGCCACCCACTGGCCGCCCGTCATCCACTGGTACCGGGTGGCGCCGCGGAAGGCGTCGCACATCCCCCCGTGCCATCCGCCGAAGCCCACGCCGCTCTCGATGGCCGACAGCAGCCCCTTCTCCGCCTCCGGACGGATCTCGCCCATGGTCCAGCTCAGAACGATGAGATTGAGTTCCTTGAGCCGTTCCGCGTCGAGAAAGGCGTCGAGCGTGTCCGAAACCTCGACACGGAATCCGGCTTCCTCGAGCAGGGGCGCGAACACCTCGACCGTCTGCTTCGGCTCATGCCCGTCCCAGCCGCCCCATACCATCAGCGCGGATTTCATGCCAACTCCCCCCTGTAGCACAGCCCCCGTTACTTTGTCGCGACGTACACGTAGGCCGGCGGCACGTTACGCCACTCCAAAGGCAATACGTCAAAACGCTGGAAGCGATCCTGCAGCTTGCGCCGGAACTTGCGCCCGGCCGGCAGCCACGGGCTCATGAAATAGGTGTAGGTGACGAATTTGCCGCCCGGACGCAGCACGTCCACCAGGGCTTCGAGCAGCTCGTCCTGGAGGGCGTCCTCAAAAGAGGCCCAGGGCAGGCCCGACACCACGCTGTCGCACGAGTGGAAGCCCCGCTCCTCCAGGTATTTCCGGGTCTCGGCCGCGGAATCCTGGTAAACGGTGACGTTCGGGAAGCGTTCGCCCATCGCCCGGCAGAAATCCGGACTGATCTCGATGCCGAAGAATGTCGCATCGTCTGGCAGACGTTCCAGGATGGCCCCCGTGATCGCCCCCGTCCCCGGCCCCCATTCCACCACCACCGATGCCTCGCGCACGCCTCCCGCCTCCGTCACGCGATCGGCGAGGTAGGAGGAGCTGGGGACGACCGCCCCCACGTGCTTGGGCGAAGTGATGAACCCCTTGACGAACTCCAGCAAGTACAATTCGGGCTACCTTGGCGGCGTCGTTCCGACTACCCCTTGAGGGCGCCGCGGACGATGCCGGCGACAAACTGTTTCTGGACGGCGACATACAACATCAAGACCGGCATGATAACGAAGACGGACGCCGCCATCAAGATGTGCCAATATTGGCCTCCCTCCTGGCCCTGCTTGAGATAGGCCAGGCCGATGGGCAGGGTCCGCATCTCGGTGCTGTCGGTGACGATGAGCGGCCACAGGAAGTCGTTCCATCGGCCCAGGAAGGCAATCAACGTGACCGCCGCCAGCATGGGCCGGCTGAGGGGCGCCACGATGGACGCCAGGACGCGGAGATGGCCCGCCCCGTCGGCCCGGGCGGCGTCGAGCAGGTCCGGCGGCAGGGTGCGGAAATACTGGTAGAGCACGAATACCGGGAAGGCATGGGCCACCGCCGGCGCCACCAGCCCCGCATAGGTGTCGATCCCGCCCAGGCGGCCCATGAGCAGGTAGTTGGGGATGATCTTCATCTCTTCCGGGACCATCATGGTCGCGATGACGGCCAGCAGGAGCGCACCTTTGCCCGGGAACCGCACCGCCGCGAAGGCGTAGGCCATTGTCGTGGCGAAAAGCACCTGCAATACCGTGGCGCTCACGCCCGCGACGAGGCTGTTGACGTAAAATCGGCCGAAGGGAGCGGCGTTCCACGCGTCCCGGTAGTTTGTCCAACGAATCTCCTCGGGCCACCACCGCGGCGGATAGGCCGTCACTTCGTGAGCCGGTTTCAGCGACGTCACCACCATCCAGAAGAAGGGGAGGGCCAGCACGGCCGTGGCCGCCAGGAGCGCCGCGAACACGGCCGCCCGGGCAATGCGGTCACGCCGGTTCACGACCGGTCCTCGTAATGGACCCAGCTCCGAGCCAGTCGGAACTGGAGGAGCGTCGCCAGCACCGTAAGGGCCAGGAACACCATGGCAAAGGCCGAGGCATAGCCCGCCTCGAAGTCGCGGAAGGCCAACCGGTACAGGTGGTAGACGTAGGTGCTTGAATCGGGCGGGACCGGGCCGCCCTGGGTCATGATGGCCACCGCTTCGAAGGCCTTGGTGGCGGCGATGAACCCGCTCACCATGAGGAAAAAGATCACCGGCGTCATCAGGGGCAGGGTGACGTGGCGCAGGGTGGCGAGGGGGCCGCTGCCGTCGAGGCGCGCCGCTTCGTAACAGTCCCGCGGCAGCCCCTGGAGTCCGGCCAGGAAGAACACCGTGGCGATGCCGATCTCCTTCCACGCGCCGACCTGAACGATGGCCGCCAGGGCGAGGCGAGGCTTCTCGAGCCAGGCCGGGCCCTCCACGCCCAGCCGGCCGTAGAGGGCGGACAGGGGGCCGAGGTGCGGGTCGAGCAGGAGCACCCACACCACCGCCGCTGCGGCCGGCACCGTGACATACGGCGTAAAGGCCAGGGTCCGGAACAGGGCCCGCCCCGGCACGGGTCGGTTGAGCAGCAGGGCCAGGACAAAGGCCGCCGACTGGGCGATGAGCACCACCGACACGGCGTAGATCGTGGTGTTGACGAGGACCTGCCAGAAATCGGGGTCTCGGAACAGGCGGACGTAGTTCTCCAGGCCCACGAACGTCGCCCGGGGCGCCACCAGGTTCCATTCCGTCAGGCTGAGGAAGGCCCCGTAGGCCAGGGGCCCGTAGGTGAATACGGCGAAAAGCAGGAGGTTGGGACCCGCCAGCGCCAGAAAGGTCAGCCACTCCTTTCGGTCCCGCCGCCAGGCCCGCGCCAGACGCGCCGCCCGTCCCTCCGGACGCAGCGACGCCACGGGGGAGAGGTCGGCGGCGCTCACCGGGACCTTTCCCGCCGGATTTCCGCCTCGGCCTGGGCGTCGGCGGCGTCGAGGGTGGCCTGGACGTCCGCCCCGTCCACCACAATCCGGCGGAAGGCCTGATCGAAGGCGTTGCGCACCGCCGGCGAGGCGTTCACCGAGAAGTCGCCCCGGATGTCGTCCAGCGAGCCGTAAAGGGGCGCCCGGCGCGTATCGGCGGTCAATTGGGGCGCCGCGGCCCGGGCGTCGTCCGTAAAGGCGAGGTAGCCGCTGCGCTCCGCGTAGTAGCCGAGGCTCTCCGGCGACAGCAGGAACTTCATGAAGGTCCATGCCGCGGCCCGCTTGTCTTCCGGAGTCGTGGCCAGCATGGCGATGCCTCCGCCGCCCGGCGCGAAGACCCGGCCCGCCTGACCCGCCGGGTAGGCCGCCGCAACGGGCGTGAATCCCGTCGATTGGCTGAAGATGTCGTCGAAGGGCGCCGGCGAATCGAGGATCATCGCCGCCCGGCCGCTCGTAAAGGCCGCCCGATGCCCGCCCGACGCCGCACTCGGCAGTTCCGCCGCGCCCTCTCGGACCAGCTCCTGTATCTGCGTCAATACCCGCACCGCCACCGGGTCGTTCAAAGTAATGTTCTTGTACTCGGGGTCGGTCAGCTCGCCGCCTTCCGACCAGATGATCGACAGGTACGGCCAGGTGATGTCCCACAGGGCCACGCCTGTGCGCGTCACCCGGCCGGACTCGTCCCGTACCGTCGCCCGGCGCGCGTACTCGAAGAACTCGTCCCACGTCTCCGGCGGGCCCGGCAGCCCCGCCTCGCGCAGGGCCTCCTCGCTGTAATACAGGACCGGAACCGAGACGTTGAACGGGAGCCAGTAAAGGCCGTCGTCGACCTTGCCGGCTTCCGCCAGGGTGCCCGGCCAATGCGAGATGTCGAGGCCGTCGGGTCCTTCCATAAAGGGCGTGAGGTCTACCAAGAGCCCGTCGCGGGCGAAGGTCCGGATCTCGAAGGTGCCGAGTTGCGTCACGTCGGGACCGCGCCGCGCCGCCGCCGCGGCCATCAGCTTCGCCGCCAGGTCGCTGAAGCCGCCCTGGAACTCCGACCGCACCCGGATGTCCGGATGGGCCTCGTTGAACCGCGCCACCAGCTCGTCCTGGGCGTCGCCCGCCGCCCCCGTCAGGGTCCGCCAGTACGTCAGGTCCACTCGGCCCGGCGCACCGCCGTCGCGGCCGCCGCACCCCGCCGCCAACACCACCGCCAGGACTGTGAAAACGCGTTTACCCAACGGCCCGCACCTCCTTTCGTAAACAGACAAGACTGTATCGCCGAAGGTCCCGAGGTTTCCACCCCGGAGGCGTCTTTTTCGAGAAGGCGGAGGATTCTAACTCCGTTTGCGCAGGGTGATGCCGACCGAGGTCTGGAGGATGCCGGCGTAGGTGTCCAGGGCGATGTCGCCGTTGCGGATGAGGGCCTCAACGGAAAAGCCTTCTTCTCCGGGGAAGGGCTCGGGGCAGCGGTCCCCCTCCCTGTCGGCCCCGTCCACGGCGAAGAGGTTGGCGATGTCCACGTTGCTTTCGGCCAGGCAGTTGTCGCGGGGGACGTAATAGTCGGTGGTGAGCACCAGGAGGCCGCCCGGTTTCAGCACCCGCACCAGCTCGGCCATCATGCGCCGGTGCAGCGCGCGGTCGTCGTCCGTCAGGGGCACCATCCGGCCGTCCGCGAGGGGGACAACGCGGCAGTGTTCGATGACCGAGGCGCAGGAGACCCGGTCGAAGGTGTTGTCGGGAAAGTCGATTTTCTCGATGCTCGCCACGCGGTACTCGATGCGGCAGCCGAAGCGCCGGGCGAGGCCGCGGTCGATGCCGTGCCATTCCACCCCTTCGTTCGGATCGACCCCGGCGACGTCGCAGCCGAGGCGGGCCATGGCGTATTGCATGGGCGCGGTGCCGCAGCCGGCGTCGAGCACGCGCATCCCCGGTTCCAGCTGCAGGTTGCCCAGGAGCCACGGGTATTCCCAGTATTTCTGCGGGCCGAACCCGCCCGCGCCCACGTAGGACTCCATGTGACGCATGACCCGTTGGAAAGGCTCGGACCGCAGCTCCGAAACCAGCAGGTAGGAGTTGGCGTAGCGGACGGGAGGGCGGCTGTCCTCGAGGGAGAGGGCCGTGCGGGAAAGGAGGTAGCGCCCCGCCAGGGGACCCACAACGGGCAACCGTTTCAGGATTTTGCGGTTTTCGAGCAGCCCCCTGCCCAGCGCAGACAAGGGGCCCCGCCGCGATCCGTGAGCGTTTCCAGTCCCGTCGTTCATTCCAGACCCCCGAAAAGCCCCGATTCTATCCGCCCCGTTTCGCAAACGCAACGGGCGCAATATTCCCGAAACCGGCCTCGGGCGGATAAAGGCCGACCCGCGAGACGTCGATGAATAGGGGGAGATCCGTCGGCTCGCCCGGTCGATTCGATGGAAATCCGTCATTTCGGCAAGTATTTGTCATTAAACGGGTTACGTGTACGTTATCCATTGACGGATCGTCGGTTCGGTGATACAATCCGGGCCGGCGGGGTCCATGGGAACGAGCCTCGCGCGGCGGGCACTTCGGAACGGCACCTATGCTGAGTTGGCGCAAAGACAAACGAGAGGACGGCGAAACCGCTGCCCCCGGCGCATCCGCGTCGGAGTCGGCGGGACGGCGCGGTCCTGCTCCGGCGTCGCCGGCTCCCGCTGCCGCGGAAGGAGGGGCTCCTCCCGATAAGCCCAAGCGCCTGGGCGAGATGCTTTGCGACGAGGGATACGTCACGCCGGCCCAGGTGCGCGAGGCCCTGGCGCGCCGCGACAAGGACAAGACCTTCATCGGCAAGGCCATGGTCGATCTGGGTTTCATCGACCAGAAGACGCTCCAGTCCTTCCTCGTCAAGCAGTGCAAAATTCCCCACATCAGCCTGCTCGACTACGACATCAAGGGGGACCTCCTGGAGATGGTGCCGGAGGAGCTGTGCCTCCGACGCCACCTGCTGCCCATCGACAAGCTCGGCCGCATCCTCACGGTGGCCATGGTGGACCCGCTGGATTCCGAGGCCCTCGAGGAAGTCCGTGCGGTCTGCCCGGAACTGCGGATCAAGCCGATCCTGTGCGATTGGGACCATTTCGTCACGGTCAGCGGACGCCTGTTCTCGAAGGAAGCCTCGGCGCCGCAGGAACTGACCGCCAAGAGCCTGGGCCTGAGCGAGAGCAAACCCAAGGCCCGCAAAGAACCCGACGAGCCCGCCGCGACCGGGAAGGATGCCCAGCCCGGCGGGTCGAAATCCGCTCCCGATTCCGAACAGGCGGCCGTGGAAGCGGCCGTCGAGGCCCTCCTGCAGGACGCCCAGTCCACGCCGACCAAGGTGTCCAAGAAGGCGAGCAACCCGGACGCCGAGCTGGCGGACCTCCTGGCACGTCAGAAGCCGCCGACGGAATCCACGAGCGCGGGATTGTCCGCGGCCCCGCCCGCCGCCGAGGCGCGGCCTCGGGCGTCGGTATCCGAGGCGGACCTGGCGGCGGTGGTCCGGTCGAGCGTGCGCGAGGCCGTGCAAGAGGCCACCGCCTCCGCCGTGCAGGCCGCTTCCACGGGCCAGGTGCCCGTTACCGAGCTGGCGGCGCAGATGCGCGAGGGCATGGAACAGGTCATGCAGCAGGCCGTGGCCAGCCTGGCGGCTCAACTGCGCGAGAACGCCCCCGCCGCGGTCGCCGGACCGAGTCCGCAGGAAATGGCCGAGCTGATGCAGCGGAACCTGCAGGAGGCCCTTGGCCAGACCCTGGCGCCCGTCCTCGAGGGCCTGCGCGCCCTTCCCGCCGCGGACAAGGGGGCTGCGGGACCGTCCGCTCAGGAATTGGCCGCCGCCATCGGCGGGAGCGTGCGCGAGGCCATTGAGGGGACCATCGGTGGCATCGCGGCGGAGATCCACCGCTCGGTCCCCGTGCGCGAAGACGGAGACGGACTCAGCGTCCAGGACCTGGCCGCCAACCTTCAGGAAGGCATCCGGGGCGCCATGCAGGAGGCCGTGGCGGCCATCGTGCTCGAGACGCGCCAGTCGCTGCAAGCCCAGGCCAAGGCCCAGCCGTCGCCGGATCAACTGGCCGACAAGATCCGCGACAGCGTGCACGACGCCCTGCGCGACGTTGTGACGGCCCTCAGCGAACAGACGCGGATGGTGGCGGCGTCTCGTCCCGTCGAGGGGGGCGGTCCGTCGCCCCAGGCCCTGTCGGAAGCCATTCGTGCCGGCGTGCAGGAGGCCATGAGCGCCGCCCTCGAGCAACAGGCTCGCCAGTTGGCGGCCCTTGACGCGGTGGACGAGGGGCCCTCGGCCGAGGACGTGGCCGCCATGCTCGGCACGAGCGTGCGCAGCGCCCTGCACGACACCATGAAGACCCTGGCCGTCGACCTGGCGCAGGCGGTGCGGTCCGACGACGGCGCCTGGCAGGAAGCCCTGGCCCGGCAGGCGGAGACCTCGGCGCGTTCGGTGGAAGACCTGCGAGCCGCCCTCGAGGATTCGCTGAAGGGCCTCACGTCGGACCTGGTCCGGGCCGTCCGTCCCGACGACACCCTCCGCGAGTCCCTGGCGCTCCAGGCGCGGCAGGCCGCCCAGACCGCCGAGGACATGCGGGCCGCTCTGGAAGCCATGCGCGAGGCCATGCAGGCCACCCAGCAGGCGCAGGCGGAGCGGGAATCGCGTCTGACGGCCCTGCTCGAGACGGCCCTGAAGCCGCCCGCGCCGCCGCCTCCGCCGCCCGTGCCGGAGACGGCCCCGCCCGCGGCGGAAGAAGCGCCGCCGTCGCCCTCGCGCCTGCGCAAGGCCGCCGAAAAGGCCGCCGAGAAGCTCGCTACCGTCACCGTGCTGTCGCGCGAGGATCGGGAGCCGCGGGAGACGGTGCGCAATCCCGAGGTGCTCGAGCATTCCGATGAACGGGTGCGGGCCGCCCTCGACGCGGAAAGCCCCTTCGACGCCTTCCGCTTCGACGGGTACTACGTGGGCAAGAACAACGCCTTCACCTTCGCCCTGGCCCGATCGGTCGCCGAGGCCCCCGGAGGGGAATACAACCCCCTCTTCGTCTACGGCGACGTGGGCACCGGCAAGACCCACCTCATCAACGCCATCGCCAACGAGGCCTGCCGCATCAACCGCGACCTGCGGGTGGGATACGTCCAGGCCGGCCGGTTCGCGCGGCGCCTGGTGGAAGCGACGCGGCACAACGAGCTCGAGGCCTTCCGCGAAGGATATTGCCGCTGCGACATGCTTCTCTTCGACGACGTTCAGTTTCTGGCCGGGAATGACGAAGTTCAGGAGGAGTTCTTCCACATATTCAACGCGCTCCTGTTGGAGAATCGGCAGATCGTCCTCGCCAGCGACAAGGCCCCGGATCGGCTCGGCGGACTCGAGAAGCGCCTCGTGTCCCGGTTCGCCGGCGGCATTGTGGCCGGCCTGACCGCCCCCGACTGGGAGACGCGATTGCGGATACTCCACCGACAGGCCCAGGAGGCCCAGGTCGAGGTGCCCGACGACATCCTCGCCCTCATCGCCACCCGGGTTCCCAGCGACATCCGCAAGATGACGGGGTGTCTGCGCAAGCTCATCGCCTTCGCGAAGCTGGTGGATCAGGACTTGACGTGCGACCTGGCCGGCGAAATCCTCACCCACCTCGGGGTAGGAGAAGCGGCGTAGCCTCCCGAGCCGTTTCGCCGGGCCGATCCGGGGGAGCCCACAGGAGGGTAACTTGCCACCGAAGACCGCCAAACGGCGTTTGGGAGATGTCCTGCTCGAGCAGCAGCTCATCACCCAGGCCCAGTTCGACGAATGTCTGGCCGAGCAGCGCGCCACGGGGCAGAACCTCGCCCACATCCTCGTCAGCAAGGGGTACCTGAGCGAAGAAGACCTCGTGGTGACCTTGAGCGAGCAGTTGGGCATCCCCCACATCCGGGTCGCCAACTACAACATCGCCAAAGAGATCCTCGACGAGGTCCCCGAGTCCCTGGCCCGGCAGTACCAGATGCTGCCCATCTCGGTGACGGGCGACGTGCTGACCCTGGCCATGGCGGACCCCTTGAACATCATGGCCCTCGACGATCTGCGGATGCTCACCAGCTACGAGATCGAGCCGGTCATCGCGGTGGAATCGGAGCTCATCGAGGCCATCGAGCGTCACTATGCCTCGGGCAAGCAGGGCCTCCAGCTCTACAACGAGCTCGTCGACAAGCACGGCGCCGACGGCAACGTCGAGGTCGTGGAAGACAAGAACGACATCGACATCGCGTCCGAGGCCGAGGCCCAGGACGCGCCGGTCATCCGCCTCGTCAACCTCATCCTGATGAACGGCCTCGA
>CAYVOE010000170.1:0-10077 GCA_964452795.1 uncultured Nitrospiraceae bacterium | reverse complement strand
TGGCCCTGGGCGTGGGGTTCTGCGCCACCGCGGTGGCCGTGCGCTACCGCGACGTGGAATACGTGGTCCCCGTGATCACCCAGTTTCTGATGTATGCGAGCCCCGTCGCCTACGACGCGGGCAAGGTCCTCCACTCCGACCGAATTCCGCAGGAATTCGTCTGGATCTATTTCCTGAACCCCATGGCCTCCCTCCTCGAGCTTTTCCGATACAGCGTGTTGGGGGTAGGCTATATTCACACGGGATTCCTGGTGTACTCGGCGGTGACGTGCGTCACGGTCTTCATCGCAGGCGCCTTCGTGTTCCGCCGCATGGAAAAGAGCTTTGCCGATGTCATCTAACGATTGCGTGACACGATTCACGCCGATTACGGTTCGTCCGGAGCGCGTCGGACGAGAGGGTAGGGTATGAGCGCCGGCGATTTGGCCATCTCGGTCCGCGGCTTGAGCAAGTCGTATATCATTTCCCACAACCTTCAGGCCGCCACCCGGCTCACCGAGGCGATTATGAACCGGGTGCGCCACCCCTTCCGCCGCGTCGAGAAGGAGATCTTCTGGGCCCTGCAGGACGTCGACTTCGAGGTCAAGCACGGCGAGGTGGTGGGGTTTGTCGGGCGCAACGGCGCCGGCAAGAGCACCCTGTTCAAGATCCTCTCGCGCATAGTCGAGCCCACCACGGGCGTCATCGACCTTTACGGCCGGACGGGCAGCCTTCTTGAGGTGGGCACGGGGTTCCACCGCGAGCTCACGGGACGGGAGAACATCTTTCTCAACGGCAGCATCCTGGGCATGAGCCGCAAGGAGATCGCGCGCAACTTCGACGCCATCGTCGACTTCGCGGGCGTCGAGCAGTTCATCGACACGCCCGTCAAGCGGTACAGCAGCGGCATGTACGTCCGCCTGGCCTTCGCCGTGGCGGCCCACCTCAGCCCCGAGATCCTGATCGTGGACGAGGTGCTGGCCGTGGGCGACGCGGAATTCCAGAAAAAGTGCCTGGGCAAAATGAGCGAGGTGTCAAAAGAAGGCCGCACCGTTCTGTTCGTCAGCCACAACATGGCCGCGGTTCAGAACCTGTGCACCCGGGCCCTCCTCCTCGAGCGGGGCCGCGTGGTCCACGACGGAACCGTGAACGAGGTGGTGGACCGTTACCTCGAGAACTTCTCGCAGCAGGACACCTTCATCACGGACAGCGTCAAGCGGTCCGGCAACGGCCGCGCCCGGATCACCAACATCGAGGTCCGGCCCGCGCCCGCCCAGACCGGCGGCCCCATCGAGGTCGCCGTCGAGGTGACGCGTCCGGAATCCGACAAGGGCAACCTGAGCGTCGAGCTGCTGGTGGGATTCCGCCACGTCAAAGGGTTCCGTGTCCTGCAGTACGACTCGCGCAACGTGGGCGCAAGCTTCGACATCCCCCGGGGCCGGTCCCAGATCGTGTTGCGGATACCGACGCTGCCCCTCGTGCCCGCGCCCACGTATCGGCTCGACCTGTGGATGGGGTCGGGCCAGACCGCCGTGGATTTCCTCGAAGAGTGCTACGTCATGTCGGTGACGCCGGGCACGTTGAACGGCGACCACTTCGTCGAGAATCGGGGCTATCCCGTGTGTCAGACCGCGGAGTGGAGCTTCGAGGCCGAATCCGTCGCCGCGGGCATGCCGGGGGCGACGTGAACTCGGCAGGCATGGCCCCGTCGGCGGGGCCGGAGGAACGTTCTCCCGCGGTGACCGTCGTGGTGCCCACCTACAACCGGGCCGACCTCATCGCCGAGACCCTCGAGAGCGTCCGCGCCCAGACCTTCACCGACTGGGAATGCATCGTCGTCGACGACGGGTCCACGGACGACACCCGTTCCGTGGTCGAGGAATTCGTCGCCCGCGATCCCCGGTTCCGCTACGTCTGGCAGGAGAACCACTCGGCCTCTTCGGCCCGGAACCACGGCCTTCGCCTGGCCCGCGGCGAGTTCATCGCGTTTCTCGACTCGGACGACCTGTTTGAACCGGACCGGCTCGAGTGGCAGGTGGAGGCCCTCCGGCGCGACCCGGAGGCCGTGCTGGCCTACGGCCTGTCCTTCAACTTCCGAACGCCCGACACGCACAAGGGCGCCATCTACCTGGCGAGCGTCCCCGACGAAGAGAAGCCCAGAGGATGGTGCTTCGAGAAGCTGCTCACGTGCAGCGCCATACAATTGCCGCTCATCCGCACCCGGGCCATCCGGGACGCGGGCGGGTTCGACACGTCCATCCCGTCGGCCGAAGACTGGGATATGTGGCTGACGCTGGCGAAGGTCGGAAAGGTCGTCTTCGAACCTCGGATCCACCTGCGCGTCCGCATGCATTCCGGGAACAAGTCGGGCAACACCCTGCGGCATTACCGATGGTCCTCCTTTGTGGCGGCCAAGCACCTGAAGGACCTGCCGCTGCTCAAGCGCCTGCGCCTGCGCGCGAACCTCCGGCGGTACTTCCGCCGCGTGTACACGCCCCGTCTGCTCAGGGCCGCCCACGAACTGGGGCTTCAGGGCGACTGGCCTCAGGCGCGTCGGGCCTGGCGCGCGGCGATGCTGCTGAATCCCCGTGTCATCGCAAGCGACGGGGCGTTGCCGAACGTGCTGTGGGCGTTGCTGCCCACGGAAGCCCCGCCCATCTGGCGTGCTCGGCGTCGGACAGACCGGTCATCGCCGCACACGGCGCCATGAAGAAGTTGTTGGGAATCCCGCAGCGGGCCATTGAGCTCGCCGTGGGGCTCGGGCGGGGCGGACGGGACCGGCACAAGGCCGCCGCCCGGCTGCGCGCCGTGAAGCTGCGGGCCCGCTGGCGGATCCGCCGCGCCGCGCTTCGGCGTCCCGTGGCGGCCATCGCCCTCGTCGAGCACATGGGCGACATCGTGGCCGCCGAACCCGTCGTGCGCATGGTGCGGGAACGCCATCCCGACGCTCACCTGGTCTGGGTGGTGCGCCGGTCCTTCCGCGATCTCATCGAGCACCATCCCGACATCGACGAAGCGGTGACCGTGGGTTGCCTGGGCGAATGGCTGAGCCTGGCGTCCGCGCCGCCCTTCGACGTGGTCTACGACCTTCACGTGCCGGGTCGGGAGTGCAACGAGTGCCGGATGCACGTCGTCGGCGACGGGAGCCACGACATCCGCATCGGCAACTACTTCCACCACGGCAACCTGCTGCAGATTTTCTGCCGCTGCGCCGGGCTGCCGCTCTCGAACGACGGCCCCCGGCTGCACCGGCCCGAGACGGTGGCGCGCAGCGTCGACCGGTTCGCGTTGCCGGAGGATTTTGTCGCCCTTCACTGCACTTCCAACCAGGACGTCCGAGACTGGTCCACGCCCAAGTGGCAGGAACTCGTTGCGGCCCTGTCCGCCGACGGGATCGCCACCGTCGAGGTGGGCCTCAAGCCCCTTGTGGCGCCCGGAACGGCGACGCACACGGACCTGTGCGGCCGCCTGTCGCTCCTCGAGACGGCGGAGGTCATCGCCCGAGCCCGGGTCTTCGTCGGCATCGACAGCGGACCCGCCCACCTCGCCAATGCCGTGGGCACCCGGGGCGTCATCCTCCTCGGCCATTACCGGAGCTACACGCGCTACATGCCCTACAGCGGCGCCTACGCCGACGGAACCAACGCCGACGTGCTCTACGGCGACGGCCCCGCATCGACCTTGCCCGTGGAGCGGGTGCGCGACGCCGTGCGGCAGGCCTGGGACCGACAGCCCGTCGCCGCGGGAGGAGGTGCGCCGTGATCAGCGTCGTCATCCCCACCTACAACCACCGGGATTTCGTCCTCGAGAGCCTCGAATCGGTCTTCGCCCAGACCTATACCGACTACGAGGTCATCGTGGTCAACGACGGATCGCCCGACGACACCGCCGAGCGGCTCCGTCCGCTGGTCGAGGCGGGCCGCATCGTGTACATCGAGCAGCCCAACGCCGGACAGGGGGCGGCGCGCAACCGCGGCATCGCCGAGGCGAAGGGCGAGTACATCGCCCTGCTGGACGACGACGACCGATGGCCTCCGGACAAGCTCGCGTGGCAGGCGGCCGAGCTCGAGGCCCATCCCGAGGCGGTCATGGTCTACGGCGACTACCGCCGGATCGAGCGCGACGGCCGGATGTCGCCGCCCGTCGAGACCTACTGTCCCTCGGGCGCCGTATACGACGCCTTTCTCCGGGGCTGCCGGATCCTGTCGCCGGGTCAGACGCTCATCCGGGCCTCGGCCCTGCGCGCGGTCGGCGGGTTCGACCCCGAGGTGTGGGGCTCCGACGACTGGGACCTCTATCTTCGGCTGGCGAAGCAAGGGGAGTTCCGCCACGTCCGGCGGGTCGCCCTCGAATACCGGCTCCATGGAGGCAACGCCTCGCGCCACGCCGTGCGCCACGCCGAGAACCATTTCAAGGTGATGCTGCGCCACATGGGACGCGATTTTCGACTCATTGTTCCCCATCTTCGCGAGGCCGCGCCGTATTTCGTGCCCAATCTCATGCGGGCCGCCCACGATGCGCGCTGCCACGGCGATTATGCCAAGGCCCTTCAGGCCTACCGCTTCGCCCTGGCCTTCCGGCCGGGTCTGCTCCTGCACAAGGGCTACCTGGCGGGGGCGGCGGGATGCCTGTTGAAACGACCGCCTCGAACCGTCCCCGCGGAGGCGGCGACCCCGGAGGCGAAGCCGTGAAGGGCTTCACCGTGGTCATGCCCATGCGCAACGCGGCCGCCTACGTTGAGGCGGCGCTGCGCTCCGTGCTCGACCAGACCGGCGTGGATCTCGATGTGGTGGTCGTCGACGACGGCTCCACCGACGACTCCCGGGCCCGCGTCGAAGCCCTCGGCGACGACCGCGTACGCATCGTCGACGGACCCCGACAAGGCATCGCCGCGGCGTTCAACACCGGTCTCGAGGCGGCACGGGGCGAATATTTCGCCCGGTGCGACGCCGACGACCTCTATCCGCCCGGCCGGCTCGAGGCGCAGGCCGCCTGGCTCGACGCCCACCCCGAATTTGGCGCCGTCTGTGGATACTTCGCCGTCATCGACGAGAAGGGCCGCTTCCTCACCGAACTGGCGCGTCGGCCCCGGCCCAGGGAGATCACCGAGGAGCTGCGCGCGGGCGATACGCGAACCCACTTTTGCACCTGGGCGGCACGGACGGACCTGGTGCGGAGCGTGGGCGGGTGCCGGCCCTGGTTCGTCACCGCCGAAGACATCGACCTGCAACTGCGGTTGGGCGGCCGGGCTCGCGTCGGCTACGAGCCGCGGCTGTGCTACTCCTATCGCATCCACGGGGCGTCCATCACCCACACCCAGGCCGAGGCCAAACGCCGGTTCTACGAGTCCATGGCCCGGCATTTTGTCCGGCAGCGGCGCGACGCCGGTGCCGACGACCTCGAACGGGGACGCGCCCCCGAGCCGCCCGACGAGGCCGACGGGTCCACGCCCTTCCTGGCCGAGCAGGTCCAGGGATTCCTCAACGCCCGGGCCTGGAGCGCCTGTCTCGACGGACGGCGGCGCGATGCCCTCGTCCTCGGCGCCCGGGCCTGCCTGGTCCGGCCCGCCCGTCCCGTCTCCTGGGTGAACCTCCTCAAGCTCGGCGCCCGCTGCCTCGTGCCGCGCGCGGCCGACGAGCGACGGGAGACGTGACGTGAAGATCACCTTCGTGCTGCCCACCCCCACGCTCAACGGCGGCGTGCGCGTGGTGGCCATCTACGCCGGGAAGCTTCAAGATCGCGGCCACGACGTCCGCGTCGTCTTCAGCGCCCGCCGGCACGACACCCTCCGCGCCCGGATGCGCCGCCTTGTCCGAGGACAATGGGGGCCGGACCCGCGGACCGCCGGCCTTACCTATTTCGAGAACCTGGGCATCCCCAGGCAGGTGGTCGACCCCGACCTCGACCTGGAGAACGAGATCCCCGATTCCGACGTGGTGGTGGCCACGTGGTGGCGTACGGCCCTGCTGGTCAACGCCCTCAGCCCGCGAAAAGGCGCCAAGGCCTACTTCCTCCAGCACTACGAGACCCACGCCGGCCTGCCCATCGAGCGGGTCAAGGAGACCTGGGCCCTGCCGCTCCACAAGATCGTGGTTCATCGGTGGCTGGCGGAGGTGGCGGCCGACGAGTACGGCGATCACGACGTGTCCGTGGCGCCCAACAGCGTCGACACGGACCTCTTCTTCGCGCCGCCCCGAGGCAAGCAGCCCGTACCGACGGTGGGGATGATGTACTCGGAAACGCCGTTCAAGGGCTGCGACACCGCCCTGCGCGCGGTGGAGCTCGCCCGCCGCACCGTGCCCGAGCTTCGCCTGGTGGCCTTCGGCGCCCACCCGCCCGGCGAAAGCCTGCCCCTGCCGCCCGGCACCCACTTCGAGTGCCGGCCGCCCCAGCCGCGCATCCGCGAGCTCTACGCCCAATGCGACGCGTGGTTGTTCTCGAGCCGGAGCGAAGGGTTCGGCCTGCCCATCCTCGAGGCCATGGCCTGCCGCACGCCGGTCATCGGCACCCCCACCGGCACCGCCCCCGACCACCTCGACGAGGGCCGCGGCATCCTCGTGCCCATCGACGACGCCGAGGCCATGGCCGACGCCATCGTGCGCATGGCCAGGATGCCCGAGCCCGAGTGGCGGGCCATGTCGGACGCCGCCCACGCCAAGGTCACCTCCTACACCTGGGACGACGCCGCCGACCTCTTTGAAGCCGGCCTCCACCGCGCCCGGGAAAAGCACCGCGCCGCCTCCCGGGTCTGACCGCACCCGCCCGCCTATCACCCTCCGTATCGGGATCAATTCCGCGGAGAGGGTAGATACGTAGCGATACAGGTTAACCATTGGACGGGACCGTTCGGGCATCGACATCCGCCCTACTCATCGTAGGACCGCGAGGACTGCGCCCGATGTGCTCATGCGGGTAGTCCCGCCCGTCGTAGGACTACGAGGACTGCGCTCAACGGGGTTATGAGGGCGCCCCTACCCGTTATTGCGAGGAGCGGCCCTCTGTGCACGCGCTTACAGGAGGAGGCTTTACGCTCGGTCCGCTCCTACCGTCTGGGGGCGCCTATACAGAGCGACGCAGCAATCTCACCCGTGGTATGAAGATGACTTCGCGGACATAGGCTACAGGCTCACGTGAGATTGCCGCGTCGCTCATGCCTGGGCACGCATCGAAGGCAGGAGTGCAACCCCAGGCGGTTCCTCCGATAGACTGTACTCCCACAGGGGTCCGCTCCTCGCGATGACGGGTGGGGTCATTACGCCGGAACGGGTTGAGCGCAGTCCTCATAGTCCTACGGCGGGTGGGGCGGAAGCCGGTGGCGAGGCGGTCCCGTCCAATGGTAGACCTGACTCGCAGCAATCGCATCGCCTTCGGAGAGCTTCCCGGGGCGGGGGCGGCGCCGGTATGGGCTAACCGGCGTCCCGTGCGGCATGGGGGTCGTCGGGCGCCCGGGCGGGGCGGCGCGCGCCCAGGGCCCGCACCACCACCAGGCGCAGCACCTCGTCGGTCTCGTTGCGCGAGATGTGGGGCGTGTTCGCCCGGATGTAGAAGGCGTCCCCCGTCCGGGCGCGACGGATCCCCCGGCCCGGCAGCTCGAGCGTCAGCTCGCCCTCCAGCACCATCCCGCACACGTCCATGGGATGGCTCTCCACCTCCTCGATACGGGTGCGGGGCTTGTACTCCTCATAGCTCATCCGAATGCCGATCGAGGGATGGCTCGGAAAGGCCAGCACCCACATGCGATCTTCTTCGAAGAAGGCCTTCATCTCGCCGCGGGGAAACACCACCGCGTCGGAAGGGTCTTCCGTGGATCCGTTCTGGAAGAACTCGGTGAGATCCGTGTCCAGGGCCTCGAGGATCCGCAGCAGCGACATGAGGGTGGGAGACCCTTTGCCGTTCTCGATCTTGGAGAGAAAGGAGGCGGCGATGCCCGACCGCGCGGAAAGCTCCCGCAGCGAGTACCCCATGGCCTTGCGCCGGTTCCGAATCATGAGGCCGACCTGGGCCGGGTTCGTCTTTGTTTCCTTCATGGAAATTTCCTCTTCGCTACAGCGTAGCACGAACCCGTCAACGCCTCAAATTCGGTGCGAAATATGCCATAAATGGGCTACTGGGGGTATTGACAGGAAACATAGTGTACTCTATACTGCTCATGTTGTTTCCTGACCGGCAACGCGCGGCAGGCCTTAATCAAAGGCTTGCTCCCGGCGTTCTCGGGGGACGGGGGCGCGCCGCCGTTCGGTGCCGGGTCCGGGCCCACGGGACATCCGACGCTCCGCCGTCGCGGGCGAGAGGAGGTGAGCGCCACAACGTCCTGCGTCTGCAGCGTACCCCACAACCAATCCGTTGCTCCATACGGGATTATTCGAGAGGCTCTCGGTCTCGCGTTGAATTGTAGTGAAGCTCATCTGGTTCAAGTACTCATTCAAATAAGGAGCGGTACTTTGGAAAGCAGACGCCTTCACGGCTTCACCCTCATCGAATTGCTGGTCGTTATCGCCATCATCGGCATCCTTGCCGCCATACTCCTTCCGGCCCTGTCGCGGGCGCGGGAAGCCGCCAACCGGGCCTCGTGCCAGAACAACCTCAAGCAATGGGGCGTCGTCTTCAAGATGTACGCCGGGGAAAACAAGGGCCGGTTCCCCATGGGCACCCGTTACACGGTCTATCCCTATTATCAGATGATGGGCGTGGACTCGGAGGCCACCTACCCCGAATACTGGACCGACCCCGGCATCGCGCGGTGTCCCTCCGACTCGGGCAGCGACTGGATCGGCGAAGCGTGGAGCATGGAGCCCGACTTCGTCCGGATGATCAACCGCATCAGCCAATCCACCACCGGGAGCGAAGTCGATCGCCGGCGCTGCCTCCACACCAAGCTGGGCACGCCGGTCTCGTACACCTACGTCGGGTTCGCCACGTCCACGCTCAACCAGCTCGGCGACGTCGTCAGTTCCCTTTATTTCCGGGGCACGAACACCAGCATCTTCTGCGGCGGCACCTATGTCCACACGCTGGAGGCGCCGCCGGGCAGCTGGGCCGCGGTGGATCCCGCCTGCAACTACCGCTACAACTACGTCGTGACCACCCTGTGCGGGCGCGACTACACCTACGCTTCCGACCTGGACCTGGTGTGGTACGGCTATACCCCCGGCGCCTACCGCGACGACGACGGCGTGACGCCTTTGCCTCAGTCGTACCGCCGGCTGCGCGAAGGCATCGAGCGGTTCTTCATTACCGACATCAACAATCCCGGCGCCGGCGCCAAGGCCCAGAGCACCATCTTCATCATGTGGGACGGCTACGGCACCGCCCAGACCGCTTTCTCGATTAGCGGACAGGGCGATTCCGGCACGTTCCGCTTCAACCACGTGCCCGGCGGCTCGAACGTGCTCTACATGGACGGACACGTCGAGTGGGTCCGGCTGGACGAGAAGGCGCCGGTAATGCTGGGCGGCGTGCCCACCAACACCGTAATGGGCGAGATCATCCAGCCCGGGTGGAACCGCTGGATGTACGACGTGACGCTGACCGGCGGGATGGGGTAATCCAGAGATTCAAACGGGGAGCGGCGGCGGAGATTTCCGGTCTCCGCCGCCTCCACGCGAGGGGTTTCCATGTTTAAACGCGCCATCTGTACCGCGATTCTTGTGGCTTTCACGGCTGCCCTGACGGCATGCTCGGGGAAAGAGGTGGAAGTGCAGGCCGGCGACGGAGCACCCGCGGCGGGCGAAGTCACCGGCGGACCGTTGCTGCCCATGCCCGTGCCGGGCGAGATGGGGCCCAGCCCGTCTCAGGGCGCTCCCCAGGCCCCGGCTCCGTCAAACTGAGCAGATACTCCGAAAAGCAGGTAGCGGCGAGCGTTGCGGACCCCGCGGCGCGCAGGAGGTGACGTGTCGATGCTGAGCATGTGCGCGAGTTCCTTGTTGGTGTTGATGGCCGCGGCGGGCAGCGGCGAATCCCGCCCGGCGGGAGACGACGCCCCGCCGTTCACCAGGTAGTCGACGACGTAGTCGAAGGAGAACGCCACGTAGCGCTGGACCTCGGCGTCCGGGAGGTCCCAGCGCGAGCGCTGCAGCACGCGGTCGAACACCTGCCGCC
>CAYVOE010000169.1:9060-10089 GCA_964452795.1 uncultured Nitrospiraceae bacterium | reverse complement strand
TGGGTGCCGGAGTACCCAGGGTGGCGCTCGCTTACGCTCGCTGACCCTGGGCTAAACTATGTATCCCCTTCGGGGAATTTTCCGCTGGACAGATGACAATCCCGGGACGGTTGAGGCGTATGAGGGGCCGAATTGCCACGCATGTATCCCCCTTCGCGGAATCATGCCGGGCGGGGGGCGAAATGACTGGATCCGCGGGGGGCGAAATGGTAGCGTCTTCGGGTCGAATCGGTTGCAGCGCAGGGGTAGGCGGGCATGCTCTTCAATTCGTTCGTGTTCGTGGCCTTCCTGGCCGTGGTGTTGCCCGTGTACTACGTCCTTCCGCACCGGGGGCAGAACCGGTTCCTCCTGGTGGCGAGCTACGTGTTCTACGGGTATTGGGACCCGCGGTTCCTGCTGCTCCTGGCATTCTCGAGCGTGATGGACTACGTCCTGGGCATCGCCATCGAAGGGTCGAGCGATCCGCGGCGGCGGAAGGCCCTGGTGACCCTGAGCGTCGTCGGCAATCTAGGCATCCTGGGATTCTTCAAGTACTTCGACTTCTTCGTGAACTCGGCGGCGGATCTGCTCGAGACGGCGGGGTTCGAGCCCAATCTGCCGCTGCTGCGGGTGGTCCTGCCCGTGGGCATCAGCTTCTACACGTTCCAGACGCTCGCCTACACCATCGACGTGTACCGAGGCGAACAGAAGGCCGCGCGGGACTTCCTCAATTTCGCCCTCTTCGTGGCCTACTTCCCGCAACTGGTGGCGGGGCCCATCGAGCGGGCGTCGCGCCTCCTCCCGCAGATCGAGCGGCCGCGGCAGGTGACGGGCGAATCGGTCCGGCGCGGCGCCCAGCTCATCCTGTGGGGCTACGTCAAGAAGGTGGCCATCGCGGACGGACTGGCGCCGTATGCGGACGCGGTGTTCGCGTCGCCGTCAAGCTACGGGGCGGGCGCGCTGTGGCTGGGGCTGTACTGCTTCGCGCTCCAGATCTACTGCGACTTCTCGGGATACACGGACATCGCCCGGGGCGTGAGCCGGCTCATG
>CAYVOE010000169.1:8034-9050 GCA_964452795.1 uncultured Nitrospiraceae bacterium | reverse complement strand
ATCACCGAGTTCTGGCGGCGCTGGCACATCTCGCTGTCCGCGTGGCTGCGGGACTACCTGTACATCCCCCTGGGAGGCAACCGGCAGGGTCGGGCGCGGCAGTACCGGAACCTGATGCTGACGATGCTGCTGGGGGGCCTTTGGCACGGGGCGGCGTGGACCTTCGTGGTCTGGGGCGGCCTGCACGGGTTGTACCTGGCGACGCACAAGCACTTCACGGGCGGAAGACGCATCGGCCAGGAGCCGCCGCCGTCGACGCTGCGGGAATGGGCGCGCTTCCTGCCCGCGATGCTGCTGACGTTCCACCTGGTGTGCCTGAGCTGGGTGTTTTTCCGGGCGCCGGGCATCGGGGCCGCGGGCGAGTACCTCAGCGGGATGCTGGCCGTGTTGTTCGGGGCCACGGGAACCGGCGCCCCCCTGCCGGGTGTGGGAGCGGCCCTGGCCTTCTACGGCCTGTTGACGCTGCTGCTCGACCTGGGGACGTGGCTGTGGACCCGGGAACTGCCGCTGACGTCGAAGACGCCGGCGTGGCTTCGCGGGCTGGCCTACGGCGCCGGTTTGGTGATCGTGGCGTCGGTGCGCGAGTTTTCCGGCGAAGTCTTCATCTACTTCCAGTTCTAGGGACGGAACGAGCGGCTATCGGCCGTGGGATTGAGAACGACGCGGAGCAGAAGGTTGGGCGATTTGCTGAGTCGGTCGAGGAACGGATCGGTCCGCACGCGCTACGTCTCGTGGGCGGCGGCGTGGGCGCTGGTTGTCGTGGTGGCGGCGCGGCTGTTCCTGGGCGCGGCGTCGGAGGCCCTGTTCCACATCCCGGAGAACGATTTCGACAAGCTCTACCTGATGAACGAGACCCGGTACCGCCTGTCGGAGGAGCGGACGCCGAAGGTCATCGTCATGGGCACGTCGCGGCTGGGGGTTCTGACGCCGGAAGGGCTGGCCGAGGAGCTGGGCGTGGAAGCGCGGGAAGTGGCGAATTACTCGCTGGCGGGCAACAGCTTCTGGCGGACCCTGGC
>CAYVOE010000169.1:4874-8024 GCA_964452795.1 uncultured Nitrospiraceae bacterium | reverse complement strand
CGTTTCTCCGGCGCAATCCGCAGATCCTCGACGAGGCGGAGGCGGTGGTCATCGACCTGCTGCCGTACCAGTTGTTCCGCGGCCCCCTCTTCACGGAGGAGGACGAGCTGTTCCTGCGGCTGGCGACGGTGGAAGAGCGCCGGCTCGTGGAAAGCCCCGTGAAACGGCTCAAGGCCTTCGCCGACCTGGTCTATCCCGCATGGTCGGAGCGGCATAACCCGTCGGAATGGCTCGTGGGACTGCGGATGCTGCCGATGACGCCGGAGGAACGGTACGGCGCGTTTCGGGACGCCATAAGCCGGGGCAGCGATGCCATCGGACTGCGGCGCGACCTGCACGAAGCCCCCGCGGCGGCGACGCCGGAACTGGGCCGGGGCTATGCGCCGCCGCCGGAGGTGTCGGCCGTTCAGGCGCGGTCGTTCGAGGCCCTGCGGGCGCGCCTGCCGGAGGGCTGCACCCTGGTATTGGCCTGGCTGCCGGTGCGGCCGGACTTTGCGCGGGCTCTGGTGGAAGATCCCGAGATGGGTTCGAGCTACCGTACCTTCAAGGCCTTCGTGGAAGAGGTGGAGGGGCCGAACGTGGTGAAGCTGTGGCTCGACAACCGGGAGGGGGAGCATTTCGGCGAAGAGGACTTCACCGACGTGGTCCACTTCAGCCCGTCGGGAAGCGAGAAAGTAACCCGATTGCTGGGATCGGCTCTGTCCGAACGGCGGTAGATTCCGCCTCGGCCGGCTGGGTTGCCGGAGCCGGCGCCTCCACCGGAAGCGGATCGTCTCCCTGAAACTGCACCGCCAGGGTGATGGCGATGACGGCGACCATGACGACGCCGATGAAGAGCTTGGCGAAGACGCCGCCGATGCGGCCGAGGGCGGCGCCGAACCCGGTGCGCAGGGCCACGCCCATCTCCTTCTCCATGACGAACATCTCGTAGCCCGCGGCGCCGAAGAACGCGCCGAGGCAGGCGCCGAGGAGCGTGCCCACGACGGGTATGGGGATGAGGGGCGTGCCGAGGATGGCGCCGGCGATGCTGCCGACGAGGGCGGCGATGATGGCGCCTTTGGCTCCGCCGTATCGCTTGGCGCCGTAGCCCGCGGCGATGGACTCGAGGGCCTCCCCCGCCAGGGCCAGGATAAAGAGGAAGATGATCACGGGGATGTTGAAGTACTGGAAGCCGGTGAACACGTAGGCCAGGATGACGGCGGCCAGGATCAGCCAGTTTCCAAAGAGGCCCACGATATCGAGGAACAGGCCGGCGACTACGGCGAAACCGAAGAACAGCCACCCTACGATGGCAAGCGCTGTCGACACGTCTTGGGTCCTTTATGGTATGCTTTCCGGTTCGGTGCGGATTGAAACCGAAAGGCATTATAAACTCCCGGGCCCCGGCGTGCGAACGGGATCGAGAGGAAGGACAGCGCAGCATTGAAGTCTACACTGGATTGTCTGGAATGTGTGGCGAGGCAGGCCCTTCGGGCGGCCCGCGTGGCAACGGACGACCCCGCGGTGCAGCGAGAAATCCTGGACGAGGTGGTCTCGCGGATCCCTTCGATGGACCTTGACCGCTCGCCCGCGGTGCTCTCGATGGCCTGTTATGAAGTGGCGGCGGAGAAGTCGGGGAAATACGACCCCTACCGCGAGTTGAAGGCCGAACAGAACCGGCAGGCCCTGGCGCTCGAAGCGGAGCTGCGCGCCATGGTGCGGGAAAGCGACGACCCGCTGTCCACGGCGCTGCACCTTTCGGCGGCGGGCAACATCATCGACCTGGGAACCCTGCAGGCCCATCACATCGACGTCCACGGCGCCATCGAGCAGGTGCTGCGGGAGAGCTTCGCCGTCGACCACGAGGCCGCCTTCCGGGCCTCGCTGGCGAAATGCCGGGACCTCCTGTTTCTGCTCGACAACGCGGGCGAGATCGTCTTCGACAAGATCCTCATCGAGGAATTGCTGCGGCATACGTCGGTGACGGCGGTGGTCAAGGGCGGGCCCATGCTCAACGACGCCACCCGGGAGGACGCCGAGCAGGTGGGCCTCACGGAGGTGTGCGAGGTCATCGACAACGGCGGCGCCTTCATCGGGTGCCCGTTGGAACTGGTCTCGCCGGAGTTCCGGGCGCGCATGGACCGGGCGAACGTGATCTTCGGCAAAGGCCAGGGCAACTACGAGACCCTGGACGAGCACACGGGCGACGTGTTCCTCATGCTTCGGGCCAAGTGCGAAGTTATCGCGGCCCACATGGGCGTGAAGCTGGGCCAGGTGAGCCTCATCAGCACGCGCGTTCGTGCCGGGCTTTCGCAACTCGGGAAATAAGACGGATTGTGGACCGACGCAGGCCGTGGATCGGGCTCCGCCTCCGGCCGATCCGCGGCGCCTCGCGACGGATCGATCGCCCGCAACGCGCGACAGGCGGCTGATTTGTTGATTTTCGCCCTTTAGTCATGCTTAACTGACGGCGGGTTTGTTGCAGACGCGCCCGAGCCCTCCGGGGGCGAAATGCACGTGTGATATTGGAGGGCGTGGTTGGGCCGTCCCGACGGGAAGGCCCGGTTCGGAGGCAAGATCGTGGCGACGGGTGTAGTGAAGTGGTTCAACGGGGAAAAGGGATATGGATTCATCACGCCGGACGATGGCGGGAGGGATTTGTTCGTCCACCACAGCAACATTGAAATGACGGGCTACCGCTCCCTGGAAGACGGTCAGCGCGTGCAGTTCGAGCCGGCCGAAGGCCGCAAGGGGCCTGAAGCCACGCGGGTTCGGCCCGAGTAACACCAACCCTTCATCGAAAGCGCCGCAGTTTCCCGCCAGTCTTTTTCCATCGCTGGATATGGGTAAGAATGCAAGGCGTTGCCGTCGTTCCCTCCGGGTCGACGGAAGTTGCGGTATGGAGGGCGGTCAAGTCCGAAACCGCCTGTTGTGAGGTTATTTCGTCCTCATTACTAATCGGGCGTGGGAACCGACGGTTGTTCCCACGCCCTTTTTTCGTTTTGGGGGAAGGGGCGGCCGTTCCCTCCCCCATCGCTCGCTTCTTCTTCGGGTCAGACCTTGACGGCGGAGCCCTGCCGGGGGATTTCGACGTTGTCGAGGCCTTCGGCTTTCAGGGCCGCCTGCAGGGAGTTGAGCGCCGGATCTTCGCCGTGAACCAGGAGAATCTTG
>CAYVOE010000169.1:0-4864 GCA_964452795.1 uncultured Nitrospiraceae bacterium | reverse complement strand
GTGGGCGCTGAAGCCGCTCATGACCTGGACCTCGGCGCGCAGGGGCCGTTTGACGCCGAAGATGCGGACCTCGGGGTCGCGCTCGGCGATGCGGCGGGCCAGGGTGTGCTGGGCCTGGAACCCGATGATGAGCACCGTGTTGTTTGGGTCGCCGATGTTGTTGCGCAGGTGGTGGAGGATGCGGCCCACTTCGCACATGCCCGACGCCGAGATGATGATCATGGGCTCTTTCATGCCGTTGAGGCGCATCGAGTCTTCGACCTTGGTGATGTATCGGATCTGCTCGAGGTGGAAGGGATCGCCCGCCTCGGCGATGAGCCGGCGTACCTCGGTGTCGAAGCTTTCGGCGTGGAGCCGGAAGATGTCGGTGATGCTGACGGTGAGGGGGCTGTCCACGTAGACGGGCATTTCCGGGATGCGTCCGTCGAGTTCGAGGCGCTTGAGGGCGAATACGAACTCCTGGGCCCGTTCGAGGGCGAAGCTGGGCACGATGACCTTGCCGCCGCGGTCGTAGGTGCGCTGGATGATCTCGGCCAGCTCGGCGTCGCGGCTCTCGAGGGGGCCGTGGTCGCGGTCGCCGTAGGTGCCCTCCATGAGGACCACGTCGGCGTCGGTCGGCTCCCACGGGTTGCGCAGGATGGGCAGGTTGCGCCGGCCGATGTCGCCGCTGAAGATGAAGCGCCGGGGGTTGCCGTTGTGGGAGTACTCCATCTCGATCATGGCCGAGCCCAGGACATGGCCCGCCTCGCGGAAGGTGACGGCGAGGCCGGGGACGGGGTCGAAGGGCTCGTCGTAGGGCATGGTGACGAAGCGCCGGATCGTGGGGTGGACGTCGTCGGCGTCGTACAGAGGCGGGACGAACTCCCGATGCTTGCGCGACAGCCATTCGGCGTCCTTCTTCTGGATGTGGGCGCTGTCGAGGAGCATGACGGCGCAGAGGTCGCGCGTGGCGGGGGTGCTGTAGATGCGCCCGCGGAAGCCCTCGCGCACCAGCACGGGCAACACGCCGCTGTGGTCGATGTGGGCATGGCTGAGCAGCACCGCGTCGATCCGGGCGGGGTCGAAGGGCAGGGTGAGGTTGCGGGTGTAGGATTCGCGGCGGCGGCCCTGGAACATGCCGCAGTCCAGCAGCACGCGGTAGCCGTTGACCTCGACGAGGTGCTTGCTGCCCGTGACCTCGCGGGCGGCGCCGTAACACGTGATGCGCATCATACGGCGGCCTCCCGTTCGTGGATGCGCGACGGGTTGGCGATGAAATCGGCCACGGAACGCTCGATGAGACGGCGGGGCTCGGTGTCGAAAAACACGCGCGATCCCGTGGGTTTCTGAATGACCTCGAGCCATTCGTCCACGTGATCGGCCACGCCGCCCGTGCCCTGGAGCACGCCGATGTGGCGGCCTTCGTCGTAGGCGATGGCGAACTCGCCGAGGGTGCCCGAGCGGCCTCCCACGATGATCACGATGTCGCAGCTTCGCACGCCGATGACCTCGCGGCCCATGAGGCCCATGCCCGTATAGATCATCACGTCGATGTGATCGATGGGGCTGCGATAGCGGTTGACGTGTTCGTCGAGGCTGATGGCGGGCGACACGCCGATGGTGAGCCCGCCGTGTTCCTTGCAGCCGATGACGGCGTAGTGGGGCAGGCCGGGACAGCCCCCCGTGACGATGGCGCAGCCCGCATCGGCGATGGCGCGCCCCAGTTCCTTGCACATCTCGATGATGTCGTCGGCCATGGCTCCGCCGGCCGACCCCATCACGCCTACCTTGACCTTGTTGCGTTCCATGAAATACACCCCTATAGCCCACACAAAGAACGGCATTATAGCAGACCCCGAAACGAAACGGACCCATTCCCGACCGGCGTGAAGCGGAAAGGCGTGCGTTTATCGCCGGTTTCCACTTCCCTCGGAGGGACGGGGCGGCTCGGTCCGAACTTGGTGTATCATGTTCGACGTTGGCCGTTCCCTGGACCCCATGCTCCGGAGGCTTCTTGACCGATGAAGCGCGCCCGCCCTCACGATTCCCATGACCCCTTGCGCCTGGCCCTGTCGCACCGCGAGAAGGCCCGCGCCCTGAGCCAAGCCGGCCAGGAAGCCCATCAGAAGGGCCGCATCGACGGTCCTCGGTTCCGCACGCTGCAGGAGTTTTACGCGAACCATTACCGCCGGGCGGAGGAGAAGCTCCGGTACCTGCGGGGCGAGCACGCGCGGCGGGCGGAGAAGATCCGGGCGGAGATCCAGGAGACAGCCCGGATGCAGATGGAGCTGGGCGACCGCGTCAACGAGCGGGAGATGACCATCGACCGGGCGAACACGCTGAGCCGGCAATACGGCGTGCGGTTGGCGGAACTGCGGGCCGCCTATGCGGAAGAACAGCGTCGGGCCCAGATAGACAACGTCGACGAGCTGGGCGGACTGATTGACCTTCCGCTGGACCAGTACGACGCGGAACCGGCCGTCGAGGCGCCCGCGCCCGTTGCCGTGGGCACGTCGTGGGTGCGCATCGTCGCCACGGCCTTGGCCTTGCTGGCGAGCCTAAGCGTGTTCCTGCCGTGGCAGGCCCGGCCGGGAGAGGCGCGGACCCTGGGCGGCGTCCTGGGCGCCTGGCTCGAGGGTCGGGCCGTCGGTTCCCCGGGCGCGGTGGCCACGGCCCTCCTGGTGGTATACCTGGCCGCGCCGCTGGTGGCGGCCGTGTTCGCCTGGCTCGAATCGCCGAGGAGGGGCGGACGGGGAATGGCGACGGCGGGCGTCGCGGTGGCCGTGCTGGCCTTGCTGGGCATCGCCGCGGCGGCGGCCGTGACCGACGACAGGCCGGGCGCGGGACTGGCCGCGGTGCGCATAGGCGCGCCGGCCTACCTCGTGGCGGGGATCGCGCTCGCGGTGCTGGGGATCCGGCGAACCCGCCGAGCCGACGAGCCGGCGGAGGGCCGGTCCCATCGCGGAGGCATGGCGGTGGCGGCGCTTGCGGTGGTGGCGCTGGGCGTGTGGGTGTTCTACGGTCTGCGGTTCTCCGAATCGTCGGTGACCGTCGAGATCGGCGCGCCCGACGCCGATACGGGCGTGGTCGAGGCCCTGGTGGCCAACGCCGGGCCGTCGACGGTCCGCGTATACCTGCCCTGGCCCGAAGGCACTCCGGAAAGCCCGCTGGTGGAATCGCGGCGAGACGCGGTGGGGGCGCTCGTGTACCTGCGCGAGGCCGGCGTCGACGAGTTCCGCGCCTACCCCGCTTCGGAGCCGGCCTGGGAAATGCGCGGCGCCCTGGGCACGGACGAAACGGCCCTCGAGATGCCCGCGGGCGAAAGCCGGGTCGTGCGGTTCCATCCGCAGCGCCTGCGGAGCGAGGGGATCGAGCCCGAGATGGCTCGGGTGGTGTTCACGGACGGCCGCGGCCGCGAGCTGGGCTCGTTCCAGGTGCTCATCCCCGCTCCGTAGGAAAGAGGCCAGGCCACGGCCTTGTCCGGGGCGCGGGGGACGGGGTACAGTAGACCTTTGCGAAAGGACGGTGGGGATGAGCGAATACGTGCTCGAGATGCGGGATATCGTGAAGCGATTCCCGGGGGTGTTGGCGGTGGACCGGGCGCAACTGGCGCTGCGGCCCGGCGAGGTGCATTGCCTCATCGGCGAGAACGGGGCCGGCAAGTCGACCCTGATGAAGATCCTGTCGGGGGCGCTGACGATGGACGAGGGCGAGATCCGGTTGTCGGGCGAGCCCGTCCGCATCACGTCGCCGCACCATGCCCAGCAACTGGGCATCAGCATGATCTACCAGGAGTTCAACCTCAGCCCGTACCTCAGCGTGGCCGAGAACATCTACCTGGGACGGGAGCCGCGCCTGGCGGGGACGCCCTTCATCCACTGGTCCCGCATGTACCGCGACGCCCGCGACCTGCTGGCCCGCATCGGCGTGTCGCTGGACGTTCGCCGGCCCATCAACCGGTGCAGCGTGGCCGAGCAGCAGATGGTCGAGATCGCCAAGGCCCTTTCGTTCAACTCGAAGATCATCGTGATGGACGAGCCGTCGGCCACCCTGACCGACCACGAGTTGCGGGCCCTGTTTGAACTGATCCGGGGGCTCAAAGCCGAGGGCATCGGCATGATCTACATCTCCCACCGGCTCGAGGAGATCTTCGAGATCGGCGACCGGGTCACGGTGATGCGGGACGGAAAGTACATCGACACCCGTCCCGTGGCCGAGGTCAACCGCGAAGACCTCATCCGCATGATGGTGGGCCGCGACCTCACCCAGGAATTTCCCAAGGAACTGTTCGACCGGGGCGAGGAAGTCCTGAGTGTGGAAGGGCTCACCCGGACGGGAGTCTTTCAGGACGTCAGTTTCCGCCTGCACAAGGGCGAAATCGTGGGGCTCACGGGCCTCGTGGGCGCCGGACGCACCGAGGTGGCCCGGGCGATTTTCGGGGCCGACCCCATCGACGCGGGACAGGTCCGGCTCGGCGGGAAGCCCATCCGGGTGAAGTCGCCCCAGGACGCCATCCGGCACGGCATCGGCCTGCTTACGGAGGACCGCAAGAACCAGGGGCTGGTGCTTGACATGAGCGTGCGGGAGAACACCACCCTGGCCAACCTGGGCGCGATCACGAAGATGTTCTTCGTGGATCGTCGCCGCGAGCGGGAGGTCACCCGGCGCTACGTGGACGACCTGCGCATCAAGGCCTCGTCGCAGGAGCAACCGGCGCGCAACCTCAGCGGCGGCAACCAGCAGAAGGTGGTCCTGGCGAAGTGGCTGTTCACCCAGTCGCGGGTGCTGATCTTCGACGAGCCGACCCGCGGCATCGACGTGGGCGCCAAGGCCGAGATCTACAAGCTCATGAACGAGCTGGTGCGCGAGGGCGTGGCGATCCTCA